>JBBWZJ010000305.1:0-9184 GCA_039648985.1 Acidobacteriota bacterium
TCGAGAAGGGGTTGTTGTGGACGACCATCAGGAAGAGAAAGAACATCTCCACCGTCGAGATGACCGCCACGACATAAGGAATGAGCTCGCGGTGCCGCTCGCGGTTCGTATGCACGGCGATCGTGCCGAAGATCCCGAGCAGAAACACCCAGAACATGATCGAGCCGTCGAGCCCGCCCCAGTACGACGCGATCTTGTAGGCGAGCGGCTGCACTGTATCCGAGTACCGCTGCACGTACTTGATGGAGTAATCGTTCGTGACGAACGCGTGCACCATCACCGCGGACGCGACCGTCATCAGCGCCGTCACGAGGTGAAACGCGCCGATGCCGCTCTCGACCAGGCGGCGCGAGCGACGCCGCGCGCCGGCCACGCAGGTCGCGATCGCGTAGGCGCACACGACGAAGCTCGCGAGGAGGAGAAAGTTGCCGAGACTGGGCATGATTACGTGCCGGGAACGGTCGCCTTGCCGGCTTCGTACTTCGACGGGCACTTGGCCATGACGCCGTTCGACTCAACTGCGAAGCCGCCGGACTGCAGGTACCCCTTCAACACGACCTCGGATCCGTCCTTGAAGGTGTCCGGCACGATTCCCGTGTAGCTCGCCTGGATCACGGCGCCCTTGTTCTGGATCTGGAAGCGATATTCGAGCGTGTCGGGCTTGACGAAGATCGATTTGTTCACCACATACCCGTGCAGCTGCAGCTTCTTGCCGTTCCACGCGGCCGGATTGCTGGCGACCTCGTCGACGTGCTTGTAGTACTCGGTCCCGTCGCGGAGCGTGGAATACAGCAGCCCGCCAAATGCCAGCACCAGGATGATGGCCGTGGCGGCAATCTTGAGCGCTTTAGATGTCATACGGATTTCGGGGATCCCCCGCTCAGAATAGCGTGCCCCCGGGGGTGGGGTCAATCGTTTCCCATACGCCCGAGCAGCCGGTACACGGTCGCGATGGGCAGCCCGACGACGTTCGACCACGACCCCTCGATCCAATCGATGAACCGCGCGCCGCGGCCCTGGATCGCATACCCGCCGGCCTTCCCGTCCGGCTCCCCTGACGCGACGTACCACGCAATCTCGGCGTCGGTGAGCGGCTGGAAGCGCACCCGGGTCGTCACAACGTCCGACTGCTCAGCCGTAAGGCGCCGGACGACGACAGCCGTGTGGACCTCGTGTGTCGCGCCACCGAGCCGCCGCAGCATGCGTTCGGCGTCGGCGCGATCGTGCGGCTTCCCGAGAATCTCTCCCTGGATGGCCACAACCGTATCGGCCGCGAGCACGACGCTGGCGGGATGCCTGAGTGACGCCTTCCGCGCCTTGTCGAGCGCCACGCGCAGCGCGTATGTCTCCGGCGCCTCCGCGTCGCGCACACTCTCGTCGACATTGGCCGGCGCAACCTCGTAGACGAACCCCGCGGAGCTGAGGAGTTCCGCACGCCGAGGAGAGGCGGACGCGAGGATGAGATGCAAGGGGGGGATAATACTCAAAGTTCGGGTTTCGGGGTTCGGGGTTCGGAGTTCGGGGTTCCGGGTTCCGGGTTCCGGGTTCCGGGTTCGAGGTTCGGTTCGGGGTTCGGGGTTCGGTCATGATCCCACTGAATAATTTCGCCGCCGGGGTACTTGCGGATCTTGTGCGGCGGCAGCCGGCGTCCAAAGAGAGGACGGCGTTTGCGTGGCAGCTGGCGGTCGGCCCTGCGCTGGCACGGGCGACGAGTGTCGAGCTCGACGGCGGAGGGATCCTGACCGTCAGGGGCTCCGACCCCCGCTGGGTCGCCGAAATCGACCGCGCCCGGGACGGCGTCCTCTTGAAGATGCAGCACCTGCTCGGCCGCGACCAGATCACGCGCATCAGGACGCGTTGAAAAGGGCGACACTTCGGCACTTCGGCACTTCGGCACTTCGGCACTCTGGCACTCTTGGCCCCCTTGGCACCTTTTCAATCATGCGTGACAGCGTAATCGTCTCAGCCGCCCGGACGCCGACCGGCAAGTTCCTCGGGGCGTTGAAGGACCTCTCGGCCACCGAGCTCGGGGCGGCGGCCGTGCGCGAGGCGGTCTCCCGCGCCCGCATCGATCCCGCCATCGTCGACGAGTGCATCATGGGCAACGTCCTGCAGGCGGGCAACGGCCAGAATCCCGCCCGCCAGGCGGCGCTGCGGGGCGGCCTGCACGAACGCGTGTCGGCCCTCACGATCAACAAGGTGTGCGGCTCAGGACTCAAAGCCGTGATGCTCGCGGCGCAGGGGATTGCGACCGGGGACATCGATGTCGCCGTCGCGGGCGGCATGGAGTCGATGAGCAACGCGCCATATCTGCTGCCGCGCGTCCGCGAAGGACTCCGCATGGGCAACGGCGCGGTGATCGATTCGCTCGTCCATGACGGGCTGTGGTGCTCGTTCGAAAATTGCCACATGGGCATGTCGGGCGAGGTCGTCGCCGAAGCATTCGGCGTATCGCGACTCGACCAGGATGCGTACGCGGTCGAGAGCCATCGCAAGGCCGCGCAGGCGCAGCGCGAAGGCTGGTTCGCCGACGAAATCGTCCCCATCCACGTGCCCCGGAAGAAAGGCCCTCCCGTTATCGTCGATCGCGACGAGAGCATCCGCGAAGACACGACCGCGGAGGCACTGGCCGCCCTCAAGCCGGCATTCAAGACCGGCGGGAGCGTGACGGCGGGAAACGCGCCAGGTGTCAACGACGGCGCCGCAGCTGTCGTGCTGATGGCCGCGGAGACCGCCGCGAAGCTCCGCTTGACGCCTCTCGCGCGCATCGTCGGGCAGGCCACCACCGGCCTCGCGCCAAAGATGGTGCTCATGACGCCGGTCGAATCAGTCCGCAAAGTCGCGGCAAAGGTCGGCTGGCAGCTGGACGATGTGGACCTGTTCGAGATCAACGAGGCGTTCTCGGTGCAGGCCGTGGCGGTCATGCGTGAACTGGGCATTCCCTCCGGCAAAGTGAACGTCCACGGCGGGGCCGTCGCGCTCGGCCACGCGATCGGCGGCAGCGGCGCCCGCGTCCTCACCACTCTCCTTTACGCGCTCGAGCGGCGGCGTCTGAAACGAGGCATCGCGGCGCTATGTCTCGGCGGCGGCAACGGCGTCGCGCTCGCGGTCGAACGCAAATAGCCATCAGCTATCAGCTACCAGCTATCAGACGCGGCCCTTGGAGGTCAGGTTCAGACTGCCAACTGCGCACTCCGCTCACACACCACGGCACAGAAGCAGACTCCGTCGATGTGGCCTCAGCGCCCGCAACTCAGTGGTTGCAACGATAATGAAGAAGCCCAAGCTGACGGCTGAGAGCTGAGAGCTCATTGCTGAGAGCTAGTTGCTGAGAGCTGACGACAGAGGTCTGAGAGCTGATGATCAAGAAAATCGGCATCGTCGGCGCCGGCACGATGGGGAATGGCATCGCGCAGGTGTTCACCCAGGCGGGCTTCGCGGTGCGGCTCGTCGACGCCTCGGCACCTGCCCTCGAGCGCGCGCGTGCGACAGTCGAGAAGAGCCTCGGCAAGTTCGTCGAGAAGGGCAAACTCGCCGCGTCCGACCGTGACGCCGCGTTGTCACGGCTCGAGACGACGACCAACGTCGAGGCACTCGGCGACAGCGACTACATCGTCGAAGCCATCTTCGAAGATCTGCAGGCGAAGCGCGAGCTGTTCGGGCGCCTCGATGCGATCACCAGACCTGACGTGATCCTCGCCTCGAACACGTCGTCAATCTCCATCACCACCCTCGGCGCCGCGACCAACAGACCCGGCCGCGTCCTCGGCATGCACTTCATGAATCCCGTGCCGCTCATGACGCTCGTCGAACTGATCCGCGGCCAGGCGACGACCGACGAGACGATGGCGGCGGCATCCAGTCTGTGCACCCGGCTCGGGAAGACCGCCATCGAGGCCGCCGACTACCCCGGCTTCATCGCCAACCGCATCCTCATGCCGATGATCAACGAAGCCGTCTTCGCGCTGATGGAAGGGGTGGGGACGGCCGAGGCAATCGACGCCGTGATGAAACTCGGGATGAGTCACCCGATGGGCCCGCTCGCGCTCGCCGACTTCATCGGCCTCGACGTGTGCCTCGCCATCATGAACGTCCTGCACGACGGTCTCGGCGATCCGAAGTACCGCCCCTGCCCCCTCCTGAAGCGGATGGTCGCCGCCGGCCAGCTCGGACGCAAGAGCGGACAGGGCTTCTACCATTACGAAGGCTGAACGCCGGAAACGGCAGCGGGAAGCTCGAAGCTGAAACCGGAAGCCGGAAGCCGGAAGCCGGAAGCTGAAACCCGGAAGCTGGAAGCGGGCAGCGGGCAGCGGAGGTCTGATGGCTGACAGCTGAGAGCTGACAGCTGAACTCTCATGGCTGCCTACCACAATCGACAGTTCGTGTGCAGGAACGGGACACGCCCGCACAGGGCGCACACGGTCCGGACAGGAAAAGTGCGGGTTTTACTCGCGATCGCGGGGTACGGCGCTTGCGGTAACGCGCCGCATGTTGACCTCCGCGCCCGAAACCTTACCCGACTCGTTGACTGCCGCGCCGGCGGCACCGGCTTCGCCGGCCCCTGCCGCGCCGCCCGAATACGCCGCAGCCGCGCCCCCGCTCGAGACCGCGTCTGCGATGCCAGCGGTGCGCGAACCGGCAATCAATTCCATGTTCCGGCGCATGTTCGAGCTGAAGGCTTCGGACCTGCACCTGAGCGCGACGATGGCGCCGATGGTCCGCAAGGACGGCGAGATGCGCCGTCTGCACGACGGCGCCGGGCCGCTCTCGTCCGACATCATCATGCAGCTGCTGGCGGCCATCATGCCGGCCATCAACCGCGCGGAGTTCGAGGCGCGGCACGACACGGACTTCGCCTACGAGATCGCAGGGCTCGCGAGGTTCCGCGCGAACGTGTTCAGGGATCGTCACGGCGCCGGGGCGGTGTTCCGGGTGATCCCTGCGGAGATCCTGACGGCCGAGCAACTCGGGCTGTCGTCGCACGTCCTCGGACTGTGCCAGCTCAAAAAGGGGCTCGTCCTCGTCACCGGCCCGACCGGCTCGGGCAAGTCGACAACGCTCTGCGCGATGATCGACCACATCAACAAGACCCGCGCCGACCACATCATCACGATTGAAGACCCGATCGAGTTCGTGCACCAGAACCAGAAGTGCCTGCTCAATCAACGCGAGGTGCACACGCACACGCGGTCCTTCAAGGATGCGCTGCGCGCGGCACTGCGCGAGGACCCGGACGTGATCCTCGTCGGCGAGCTGCGCGACCTGGAGACGATCGCGATCGCCATCGAGACCGCCGAGACCGGACATCTCGTGTTCGGCACATTGCATACGAGCACCGCCGCCTCGACGGTTGATCGCGTGATCGACCAGTTCCCGGCGGACCGCCAGGCGCAAATCCGCGTGATGCTCTCGGAGTCGCTGCGCGGGGTCATTGCGCAGACGCTGTGCCGCAAGGTCGGAGGCGGGCGCATCGCCGCGCTGGAAGTGCTCCTGACGAACGGCGCCATCAGCAACCTGATCCGCGAAGGCAAGACGTTCCAGATTCCCTCGATGATGCAGGTCGGCCGCGCGCAAGGCATGATCTCGCTCAACGACGCGCTGAACGATCTCGTCAAGAAGGGCCTGATCACCGCCGACGAAGCGCTGTCGCGCGCTGTCGACAAGAACTCGATGAGCACCCTGCTCAAGCGCTAGGCCGGCGCCACCGCCACCGCCCGGCCGCCGCGGCGATGGGACCGAGAATCGCGAGCTCGCGCACGAGTGCGTGGAGGTTAAGGGTCCAGAAGTCCGGCAGCCAGTAGCGGCGGGAGACGGCGAGGAAGATGTGCCAGGACGACTGGTAATAGTGGTCGGTGACCGGCCACAGCGCCATGATCCCGAAGGGCGCCCACGTATCCACACCCAGCCAGTCGAGCAGGGTATGCGTCGCGTAAGCGGCGCTGACCGCCGAGGCCAGGCGAACGGCCCCGAGCCGGTCGTATCGCGGTGCATCCCGGCGGTCCCGCCAGATGGACGAGATCGCGGCGCACACCATCCACGCCGCCACGCCTGCCGCGAGGGCGGCGGCGAGGCTGTGCGAGGGGCCGCGGTGCACGCGTGCCAGAAGATCGAAATCCGCGGCGGTCCCCGCCAGCGCGAAGATGCCCCCCCACCGCAGCAACTCGTCCCGTTTCCCACGCGGCGCGACCAGCCACCCGGCGGCGGCGCCCGCAAGCGCGTGCCCCACAGGTGAGGGCATCTACCCGACCGGCTCCCCCGCGTCCGTTCCGCTGCGGCGCCGGAATCTCGCAGGCGTGGTGACGCGCGTCACCGGGGGGTCGGGCCCCACGTCTGAATTGTCGCAGCGTCCGGCGGCTCTCCCTCGGTGATCGTGACGAACCGGTTCGCAGGGACCCGCGTCAGGGACTGGACCGCGCCATCAGGCCAGCGCACCTCGATCCGATCGGCCATTGCACGCTTCTGCAGTCCGAAGTGCAGGCGCGTGTCGTTCTGCGACAGGTAGCTCCCGCCGCCCCGGCGCTCCTCCACCTGGATCAGATCTCCCGCCGTCACGGTCACGCGCGCGCCGAGCGCGCTCCTGTTGCTCGTCCGGCCGGCGAGCTCGATCGTCAGGTAATTGCTGGCACTCCCGCCATCGTTGCGAAGGACGGTTACCCGTCCGTCGAGGTTGTTGACGACCACGTCGATGTCGCCATCGTTGTCGATGTCGCCGAAGGCGGCCCCGCGACTCACGGCCGGGATGGTCAGGGCGGAGCCCGCGTCCCGCGTGACATCCGAGAATGTGCCGTTACGGTCGTTGTGGTAGAGCAGTTTGGGCTCGCGGTATCCCACCTCGGCGCCGGCCTTGTCCACCTGCGGATAGACGTGGCCGTTGACCACCATGAGGTCGAGCCAGCCGTCGTTGTCGTAGTCCAGAAAGCCCGTGCCCCAGCCCACATAGGGCAGGCTGGCCTTCGCGGTGCGCGTGGCATACGACGCGTCGGTGAACAGGAAGTCCTTCTCGTGGCGATAGAGCGCGTTGTACTCGTCCGAAAAATTCGTCACGAAAATGCTCCAGCGCCCCCGGTGGTCGTAGTCCCCGATCGCGACCCCCATGGACGCCTGCTCCGTGCCGTCCTCGCTGAGCGCGGTCCCCGAGCTCATGCCGACCTCGGTAAACGTGCCGTCGCCGTTATTCCGGTACAGGTAGTTGGGCCCTGAATCATTCGCGACGTACAGATCGATCCGTCCGTCGGCATTGAAATCGCACCAGGCGACCCCCATGCCGAATCGCCTGGCGGGATCCGAGACCCCGGCTGCGACGGAGACGTCCGTAAAGGTGCCGTCGCCGTTGTTGTGAAAGAGCGAATCCCCGGCGCCTGTCAGCCCGCGCGGGCCGCACTGCACCGGCAGACCCCGAAAGACGCAGTTCTTTCCGGCCCCGAATTCCGGCAGCGCGTCGAGGTGCAGGTCCACGTAATTGGCGACGATGAGATCGAGCTTGCCGTCGTTGTCGTAGTCACCGAAGGCCGCACCTGTGGACCAGCGGGGATCCGCGACGCCGGCCCGCGTCGTGACGTCGGTGAACGTGCCATTGCCGTTGTTGTGAAAGAGGTGATTCGGGCCGAAGCACGTCACGTACAGATCGGTCCAGCCGTCGTTGTCGTAGTCCCCGGTGGTCACACCCATCGCCCAGCCGACCTCGCCCACGCCGGCGTGCGCGGTCACGTCAGTAAAGGTGCCGTCGTGATTGTTCCGCCACAGCGCACTGCGGGCGCTGGCCGGCTGGTCGGCGGTCGCGACGGTCGGCGAATTCGCCAGATACACGTCGAGCCATCCGTCGTTGTCGAAGTCGAAGAGCGCGACCCCGCCGCTCATCGATTCGACGATGTACTTCTTGTCGGGCGCGGATGCGTGGGTGAAGGTGATGCCGCTTGCCGCTGTCGCGTCGGTGAACACGACCGGCGGATCCGCTGGAGCCGGACGGAAGGCGGCGACGGCGAGGACGGCAGACAGGACGGAGGCGAGCCGAAGCGCGGGGGGCGCGGAGCCGCTGGCGGTTCTCACGATCTACCTGCGAGCACCGGCCGGGTCGATCTCCTGCTTCGTCACGGTCGATGGCCCCGCCGGCACTGCCGTCCGTTCGGCCGTCCGGGTCGTGCGCAGCCGCTCGAACTCGGCGAGCGCCTTCTGCTGATCGGCCTCCCGGCCGAGCGCCCGATAGGCCTGCGCGAGCTGGTAGAACGCGACTTCGTCGCGCGGGTTCAGCGTGACGGCCTTCTGCAGGTGCGGCAGCGCGCCGGCGGCGTCGCCCGACGCCACCAGCGTACGCCCGAGTCCGACGAGCGCCTCCTCGAACGCCGGATACGACGCGACCGCGCGCCTGAAGGACGCCACCGCCTGATCGATCTGCCCGGCCTTCCGCATCATCTCGCCGATCTCGTACGCCGCGTCGGCGTTGCTCGGGTCGTTCTGCAATTCGAGGCCGAACTCCTTCAGCGCTTCGGCCTCGGCCGCGGGATCCGCCTTCGGCTGCGCCGCACGCGCGAGCAGCACGCGCCCGAGACGAAAATGGAGACCGGGCCGGTGGGGCGCCATCGCGAGCACCTGCCGGTACTGATTGATTGCTTCGTCCAGCTGCCCCTGGCTCTCGCTCGCTTCACCGGAGGCCTGGTGCAGCCACACGGAGTCGGGCGCGATCCGGGCGAGATGGACCGTCTGGAGATACGCGAAGTTCCCGAAGATACGGCCGGTGTGGTACAGCACCTCGGGATCGTCGGGATAGAGGCGGGTCAACTCGAGCGCCACCGCCACCGCGTCGGTGTCGCGATCGAGGTCGGTGTACGAGCGCTGCAGGTGCAGGCCGGCCATCCGGCGCAATGCCGGATCCGTCGAGTGGTGGAAGGCGATCTCGAGCCCCGCGATCGCGTCCTGGTGACGTCCGATTTCCGACAACGACATCGCCAGCAGCGCGCCGACGTTGGGCAGCGCCGGTTTCAGCTGCAGCGCGCGCTCGAGCGGCGCCACGGCATCGGAGAACCGCCCCTGCTGGAAGTAGATGAGGCCGAGCCTCGCGTGCACCTCCGCGACGCCGGGCTGCAGCTGCCGCATCCGCGCGTACGCCTGTTCGGCCTCCGCGTATCGCCCCTCGGCCAGCGCGCGTTCGCCGTCGCGATAAAGCCCCTGCACCTGGGCGGCATCACCC
>JBBWZJ010000311.1:0-10561 GCA_039648985.1 Acidobacteriota bacterium
CCCGCCGTAGTCCGCCGTCGCGCCGCCCGCAAGGGTGGCGCTATGGCGCGACGAAGGCGGGGACAGAATTCGGCTTACGGCCTGCTGCGGCGGCCTTTTGTACGGCAGCGTCGATTCGAAGTGGCAGCCATCCCGCTGCGCACGGTTATTGCTTAGGTTTACGCATGGCTCATTATCTCGTCACCGGCGGCGCGGGGTTCATCGGATCCCACCTGTCGACCGAGCTCGTTCGCCGCGGGCATCGGGTCCGCGTCGCCGACTCCCTCATCACCGGCAAGAAGAGCAATGTCGATCACATTCCGGACGTCGAGTTCCTCGAGGGAGACCTGGCCGACCTCGATTTCGCCAGGCGCGCGGCGGAGGGCTGTGAATACGTGCTCCACCAGGCGGCGATCCCCTCGGTTCCGCGGTCGGTCCAGGACCCGATCACGTCGAACCGCGCGAACATCGACGCGACGCTCAACATGCTGGTCGCGGCGCGGGACGCGGGGGTGCGGCGTCTTGTCTTCGCCGCCTCGTCTTCCGCGTATGGGGATACGCCGACCCTTCCGAAGCACGAGCGCATGCCGACCGGGCCGCTCTCGCCCTACGCGCTCCAGAAAGTGGTGGGGGAGCAGTACCTGCAGATGTTCACGCGCCTTTACGGGCTCGAGACGGTGAGCATCCGGTACTTCAACGTCTTCGGCGCGCGGCAGGATCCGTCGTCGCCGTACTCGGGCGTGATCTCCGTCTTCGCGACTGCGCTCCTCGAGCGTCGTTCGCCGAACATCTACGGAGACGGCGAGCAGACCCGCGATTTCACGTACGTCGCCAATGTCGTGGACGGCGTCCTCAGGGCGTGCGAGGCGCCGAAGGCGAGCGGCGAGATCATCAACGTCGCGACCGGCGGGCGGATTTCCCTCAATACGCTGTTCCGATCGATGCGCCAGATCATCGGCGGAGACGTCGAGCCGACGTACCTTCCCGGACGCAAGGGAGACGTCCGCGATTCCCAGGCGGACATCAGCAAGGCCAAGGCCCTGCTTGGCTACGAGCCGATCGTGCCCTTCGAGGAAGGGCTCGCGCACACCATCGAGTGGTACCGGACGGCCGGGACCCCTGCCACGGCATAGGACGAGCGGACGCGGAGCCTCGTAGCGCGCTGCTTTAGCAGCGCGATCTGCCCCCGACGCGGAGCTGAAGCTCCGCGCTACGTGCGCGATCTTCCATGAGGCTCCGCGCTACGAGCGCGACGTCAAAAAAAACGCCGGGGCGTCTGACGCCCCGGCGCAAACCGGCTGAGAGCTGACAGCCCAGGCTGAGAGCCCTAGAAGGCAAACCTCCCGCCGAACCGCACGCTCCGCTGGCTGCCGCTCGTGCCGGTGATCTGGCCGAACGTGTTGCCGGTTGCCGTGCTGTACGTCGTGTTGGGATTGCCCCAGCGAACCGAGTTGGTGACGTTGTACGCGTCGACGCGGAACTCGGCGTACTTCGTTCCGCTGAGCGCGAAGCGCTTGAACAGCGATCCGTCGAGGTTCCAGTAGCCTGGACCTTCAGGTCCGCTGTGGCGCTTCATGTTCCCCTGGACGCCTGGCGCCGGCAGCGAGTACACGGCCGGGTCGAAGTAGAGGAGACCGGGTCCCTTGCCGCCGAGCACCTTCTGCGTGCCATTGAGGTTCGCGTACGCGCTGTTGCCTGGCGTATTCAGCAGCGCTCCACTCCCGTTGATGGTGAGCGCCTGTCCCGACTGCACGACCAGCAGGCCGCTCAGCTGCCATCCACCGAGCAGCTTGCCGGCGGGACCGCTGCTCAGCCACTTCTTGCCGGGCCCCCAGGGCAGCTCGTAAATCGAGCTGAGCACGTAGTTGTGCGTGCGGTCGGTGTCCGACCGCGCCCAGCTCAGGTTGTAGTCGATCGGCGTATTGATACCGGTGTTCTCGTTCGCGAGGTCCATCGAGCGGCCCAGCGTGTACGAGTTGGTGATGAGGAGCCCGTTGCGGAACCGGCGATCGAGCTTCACCTGCAGCGCCTTGTATCGCGACTTGTTGTCGTTCACGCGCGTGCGCGACGTGCCCGTACGGTTGAATGCCGCAAACTGGGGCCGCCCGGCGTTGCCGAGTCCATAGACGAGACTCGCATTCGTGTCGAGATCCATCACGAGATCCACACCCTGACTGCCGACGTACGCGATGTCGGCCGTCAGGCTGAAGGGCAGCTGGCGCTGGAACGCGACGTTCCAGGAGCGCAGCGTGCCTTCGTGCAGGTCGGGCGAGATCACGTCGAACGTGGAGTTGAGCAGCGATCCCGTGACCGGGATGATCCCGTCCGGCGGAATGCTGACGAGCACCGGCGCGGGAAAGCCCTGGGCCATCGATCCGGCGCGCTGGAACGCGTTTGCCGAGCTGCCCGAATAGTTCTGCTTCACGGGGAAGTTGAACGCGTACCGGTTGTCCGGGAAAGGAATGGTGCTCGCTCCGTACCCCGCGCGCATGACCGTCTTCTCATTGAGCCGCCACGAGATGCCAGTGCGCGGCGCAAAGTTCGTCAGCGTGCGCTTCACGTTGATGGCGTTGGTGGTGCTGCCGTAGCCGGCCACGCGGATCGTGTTGGTCGAGGGATCGTAGTTGGCGAGGGTGCCTTTCCCTTCGACGCCCTGGAGCGGATCGTAGTACTCCCAGCGCAGCCCCAGGTCCACGGTGACGTTCGAGCGCGCCTGCCACTTGTCCTGGACGAATGCCGCGGTTGCCCAGTGGCGGGTGCCGGGCTTATCGATGACCTTCAGGTCGCGCGTGACGCCGTTCGGGAAGTCCAGCAGGAAGGAGGCCATCGAGTTGGCCACGCCGGTCGTCGTCGCCGGCTCGCTCGGCACGCCCGTGCCGGATGCGTTGAAGTTGAAGTTACCGCGCGATCCGCCGTTGTCCTGCGTCTGCAGCAGGATGTCGCGATTCTTCCGGAATTCGCCGCCCATCTTGACGGTGTGGCTGTGCAGGAGCCGGGTCAGGCTGCTTGCGACGTTCCAGGTCTGTTCCGACCGGTCCCACGGCTGGCTGGCCGAAAACCCGAGCACGGGGCCCGAGTAGCCGCCGATGTTGATCTGGGAGAGGCCACTCGTGAACTCGTCGATGTTCGCGCCGGGAATGCCGACCTCGGTGCTCGTCGTGAGGCCATTCCCCTGGGTGGTCGTGATGTTGTGGTAGTAGTTCAGGCCGCCGCGCACGTCGAGCAGCGTGCTCGGGCTGAAGACGTGCGTCCAGTTCAGCGCATTGCTGGTGCTCGTGTTCGTGCCCGTTCCGGCGAACCCGCCGTTGGCGGCGCCGCCGTACTGGCCGAAGAGACCCGGGTCGAACAGGACCGGGCGCATGAAGCTCGATCGCACTGACAGCTGGTCCTTGGTTGAGGCCGTGTAGTTCACCTTCGCGTCGAAGCCGTCGGTCGTCTTCTCGCGCGTCTGGGCCTTCTGGTAGTTGTTCTGCCCGAGCGGCGCGCCCGGAATGTTCGGCTCGGGGAGGAACGCCAGCAGCTTGCGGGCGATCGGGCTGATCCGATCCTGCGGGATCTGGTTGTTCGCGAACGCCACCCGGTTCGCGCCGCTGACGTCCCCCGTGAGCGGATCGTAAATCCTCTGGGAGACCGCGCTGAAGTCGCCGTTGCGCATCGCCAGCGTCGGGATGGTCGCGCGGACCACGTAGCCCTGGTGGTCGAGCGTGCGCTGATAATCCCCGAAGAAGAACAGCTTGTTGCGCAGGATCGGTCCGCCGAGTGTGAAGCCCCCGTTGGCGAATTTCGTCGGCGCCTTGAGATGCGTGAAGTAGTCGCTCGCGTTCGTGGCGTTCGTGTTCCCGAAGAAGAACGCGCTGCCCTTCAGGTCGTTGGTGCCCGACTTGAGCGTCACGTTCGTGATCGCGCCGCCCGACCGGCCGAACTCCGCGTCGTAGTTGCTTGTCGTCACGCTGACCGTCTCGAGCGCGTCCGCCGCCGGGATGATGACCTGCAGGAGGCCCGTCTTCTGGTTGTCGTCGAGACCTTCGATGAGCGTGTTGTTGGCCAACCGCGACTGCCCGTTGACTTCCGTCGACAGCGAATCCTGCGAGTTGAAGAAGGCCGAGTGATCGCGATGCGGCCGCGTGGCGCCCGGGACCGTCACGAGGAGGCCCTGGAAGTTACGGTTGAACGTCAGCGGCATGTCGCTGACCATCTTCGATTCGATGATCCGGCCGGTGTCGGTCCGGTCGGTCTGCAGGACAGGCGTTTCCGCCGATACCGTGACCGCTTCCGTCATCTGGCCGACTTCGAGCTTCAGATCCACGCGGATGGTCGAGTTCACGTCCACCTTGACGTTCTGGCGGACGATCTTCTTGAATCCCTGCAGTTCGGCATCGACAGAATACGTGCCGTTCTGGAGACTCGAAAAAATGTAATAGCCGGCCTCGTTGGTCGTCGTCGTCCGGCTGATGTTGGTGCCCGTTTCCGTCGCGACGACGGTCGCGCCCGGGACCGCGCCGCCGCTGGAATCCGTCACGTTGCCGAGCAGCGTGCCGGTGACCGCCTGCGCATGCGCGGGGGCGGGAACGAGGAGCGCGGCTCCGAGCACCAGTGCCAGGGCCACGCAGAGGCGAGCGAACGCAATTCCTGACGCCTTACACAAACTCCGGCGCATCTTGCTTCCTCCGTGTTGATTCTTGGTGTTCCCAGTCCGCCGGGCGGACGACCGCAGGTGCAGCTTTTGGGCCCTCTATCTTACCAGCGCGAGCCGGCTCTGCAATAGACCCCCCTGTGCAGTCCTGGGCCGCGGCGCGCAGTATTGTGCACGCGAGACGCCCCGCTTCGTGACGGATCACCTCGGCCTCGGCCGGAGCCCTTCGCCCGAGGTCATGGGACGAGTATGGCTACCGCGGCGCCTGCGGAGCGTTCGAGGCCATCCAACGGGTAATTGCGTCAAGTGCCTTGTCGTCGCGCCGCAACCTGCGCCGATGGCTCGCGCGGGAGACGCGAGACGGGACGTCGTATACTACGGCGCGTATGAATGCATCCTCGTGGATGGGGAGTACTTGATCAGAAGCCTCCCCGCCAAAAGTTTTGTGGCGTGTTCTGACCGTGCACGACTCGACCGGGCGCGCCGAGTTCACGAACCGGCAGCTGCGTCTCGACAAGTCGCTCAATCTTCCCGAATGGAAAGACAACCTCGAAAGCCGCCTGCTGCTCCTCCGCCGCCGGCTTCAGCAGAAGTGCTCCGATATCAGGCTGATTCCGCGCGCCCGCGGCCGGTTCGCTCTGGAGCTGTTCTCCGAGGTTGTCCTGGACACCAGGCCTTGAGCCCCAGTTGCCGGGGCTGAATCGCCGCCGCCCGCTCAGCGCCGGCCTCCCTCAGGACACCGGAGCGCGACGTCAACCCATGCTGGAGTCCGTTGTCCTCCTGGCCATCGTTCTTCTGAGCGCCGCGCAGGCGCCCGTGGGTTCCAGAAAGCAGTCCATCGCGCATCGCGGTGCCTCCGCATACGCCCCGGAGCACACGATTGCCGCCTACACGCGCGCGATCGAGCAGGGCGCGGATTTCGTCGAGCAGGATCTTGCCGTCACGAAGGACGGGATCCTCGTCTGCATCCACGACCTCACGCTCGAGCGGACGACGAACGTGCGGGACGTGTTCCCGCATCGGTACACCACCGACGTGGCAGGCGCGTCGCAGCTCACGGACTCCGGCGCACCACCCGCGCGCCACTGGCTCGTCAACGATTTCACGCTCGCCGAAATCAAGCGCCTCGACGCCGGATCGTGGTTCGACCCGCGCTTCTCCGGCGCCACCGTCCCCACGTTCCAGGAAGCCGTCGACCTCGTGCACGGCAAGGCAGGCATGTATCCCGAGCTGAAGGATCCCGAGTTCTACCGGCGACGCGGCATCCGGACGGACGTGCTGCTCGCGACAGCGCTCAGGAAGAACGGGCTCGTCGCGAATCCGAAGACCCCGATGATCATCCAGTCGTTCGACGACGAGGCGCTGAAGCATCTCGCGCGGGACCTGCCCCAGGTTCCCCGCGTGTGGCTGGTGGACGCGGCCTCCGGGGCGCGCCTCGATAGCGCAGACAAGCTGCGCGATATCGCACGATGGGCCAGCGGGGTCGCGCCGAACAAGGCGGTCGTCCAGGCGCATCCCGAGATCGTGGAGTGGGCGCACGCGCTCGGTCTGACCGTCACGGCATGGACCTTCGCGGCATCGACCACGACGTTTCCGACCGTACGGGACGAGATGGCGAAGTTCCTGTACGACCTCGGGGTCGACGCCGTCTTTACGAACAACCCCGATCAGTTCCCGAGGCGTTGAGGCAGCGGCACGTCAGGGGCGACGACGGTGGCCTCTGGAACCCCATGATGCCGGCCGACGCACACGTCGTACAACCAGCCGCCCAGCACGGCGCCGACGGGGGGCGCGACGACCGGCACCCACCACCAGCTGTGCCCCGCGCGGAAGACATCGCCGCCCCAGCCCGCAATCGCGGTAAAGAGCCGCGGCCCGAGATCGCGCGCTGGATTGATCGCGTACCCGGAGTTGAATCCGAACGCCGCGCCGATGGCGACAACGAGCAGCCCGACGAGTACCGGACCCTGCCCCGCGGCCGGCGGTGCGTTGCGCTCGTCGGTCAGCGCGAAGATGACGGCGACGAGCAGTGCCGTTCCGACGACCTGATCGGTGAAGCCGCCGGGGAACGTACTCAGGAACGGCTGCGGGTACGTCGCCCAGATACCGGCGGTCGCATGAGTGCCGGTGACCGTGCGCGTGCCGCCGTCGAACGCGTTCAGCGCTTCGAAGTAGGTGGCGTAGACGACCGCCGACGCCACAAAGGCGCCGGCCATCTGCGCGAGGGTGTACGGCACGACCTTGCGCCACGGGAACTCCCGGTGCACCGCGAGCGCAAGCGTAACGGCCGGGTTCAGATGCGCGCCCGACACGCCGCCCGCGACGTAACACCCCATCGTCACCGCGAGACCCCAGACGATGTTGATCGCCAGCTGACTGCCCGCCGCAGTGCCGCTCAGGACGAACTGCGCCACGACACCGACTCCGAACACGATCAGCACGAACGTGCCGAGAAACTCCGCGAGAAGCTCGCGCCGATCGTCGTGCATCTGTTTTGACATGGTTCCCTCTGCGTGCGCCGTCGACCCGCTCGCCGATTCGCTGCGGGAGTATATAGCAGGCGCGTGCGCGAGGCCGCCCGAGTTCGATTAGACTTCCACGGCGCCCCCGTCCGGGCCGCCGTTCCTCTGTCTCCGGAGCCCACGTGCCGTACATCCTTGCCCTCGACCAGGGAACTACCAGCTCACGCGCGATCGTCTTCGACCACGACGGCGGGATGGTGGCCGTCGCGCAGAAGGAGTTTCCGCAGATTTTTCCCAAGCCCGGATGGGTCGAGCACGACCCGCAGGAAATCTGGGCCACGCAGATCGCGGTGGCGGTCGAGGCGCTCGGCCGCGGCCAGATCCGGCCGCGCGATGTGGCCGCGATCGGCATCACGAACCAGCGGGAAACCACCATTGTCTGGGATCGGGAAAGCGGCGAGCCTGTCTGCAATGCGATCGTCTGGCAGGATCGGCGCACCGCCGAATTCTGCGACAGGCTGAAGCGCGACGGGCACGAAGCGCTCGTGCGCGAGCGAACGGGCCTCGTCATCGACGCGTACTTCTCAGGGAGCAAGATTGCCTGGATCCTGGACAACGTGCCGGGAGCGCGTCAGCGCGCCGAGGCGGGCCGCCTCGCGTTCGGGACGGTGGATTCCTGGCTGGTCTGGAAGCTGACGAGCGGCGGCACGCACGTCACCGACGTGAGCAACGCCTCGCGGACGATGCTCTTCAACATCAATACGCTTGCGTGGGATGCGGATCTTCTCCGCCTGATGAACGTGCCGGCGAGCATGCTGCCGGAGGTGCGCGCATCGAGCGAGGTGTATGCGAGGGTCTCCACCAGCCTCGGGGTCGCCGACGTACCCATCGCGGGAATTGCGGGAGACCAGCAGGCGGCGCTCTTCGGGCAGATGTGCGTGAGCCCGGGTCTGACGAAGAACACGTACGGCACGGGGTGCTTCCTGCTTCAGAACACGGGAACGCGGCCGGTCGCGTCTGCGAACCGGCTCGTCACGACTGTTGCGTGGAAGATCGGCGATCGCACCGAGTACGCCCTCGAGGGCAGCGTGTTCATCGGCGGAGCGGTGGTGCAGTGGCTGCGCGACGGCCTCGGCCTCATCGCCAGGTCGGCTGACGTCGAGCGCCTGGCGGGGTCTGTCGAGGACAACGGCGGCGTGTATCTGGTACCGGCATTTGCGGGGCTCGGCGCGCCGCACTGGGATCCCTCCGCGCGCGGCCTGATGGTGGGCATCACGCGGGGCACGACGGCGGGACACGTCGCCCGCGCGGCGGTCGAGAGCATCGCCTACCAGGTTGACGACCTGCTCGATGCGGTGTCGGCCGATTCCGGCATCAAGATGACGGAGCTTCGCGTGGACGGCGGGGCATCGACGAACGACGCGCTGCTGCAGTTCCAGGCGGACCTGCTGGGCGTGCCCGTCGTGCGGCCTGCCGTCACCGAGACAACGGCGCTCGGCGCGGCCTACCTTGCGGGCCTCGCGGTGGGCTTCTGGTCGTCGCCGAGCGAGATCGCGGGTCAGTGGCGCGTGGACCGCCGCTTCGAGCCGTCGATGCCGCGTGCCGACGCCGCGAAACTGCGGGAGCGCTGGCGCGAGGCCGTCGGTCGATCGAAGGGATGGATCCCTGCCGCCGGGAAGGCCTGACGACGTGCCCCTGACCAGGGCAGACATGCTGGCCCGCCTCGAGCAGCACCGAGGCCCGTGGGATTTCGTGATCATCGGCGGCGGCGCGACGGGCGCCGGCATCGCCGTGGACGCGGCGTCCCGTGGCTACTCCGTGCTGCTGCTCGAGCAGAGCGACTTCGGCAAGGGCACGTCGAGCCGCAGCACGAAGCTGGTCCACGGGGGCGTGCGATACCTGGAGCAGGGAAACATTTCGCTCGTGATGGAGGCGCTCAAGGAGCGCGGGATCCTCAGGCAGAACGCGCCGCATCTCGTCAGCAACCTGCCGTTCGTCGTCCCCAACTACGACAGGTGGGAGACACAGTTCTACGGCATAGGCCTGAAAGTGTACAACCTGCTCGCGGGCAAGTACGGGTTCGGCGATTCGTCGATCCTCTCGCGCGAGGAGACGCTGCGCCGCTTACCCACGATCAGGACCGACGGTCTGCGCGGCGGGGTCGTGTACTACGACGGGCAGTTCGACGACGCGCGGCTGCTCATCAACCTGGTGCAGACGGCGGCGGAGCATGGCGCCACCCTCCTCAACTACGCGCCCGTGACCGCACTCACGGTGGGGGCGGACGGCACGGTCGACGGTGTGACGGCGCGGGACAGCGAGTCGGGCCGCGCGCTCCACGCCGCCGGCCGGGTCGTCGTCAACGCGACGGGTCCGTTTGCGGACAGTGTTCGCCGCCTCGCTGATCCGGGCGCCGCGCCGCTCATCGCGCCGAGCCAGGGAATTCACCTCGTCTTCAATCGGTCCTTTCTGCCGGGCGACTCAGCGATCATGGTGCCGCACACACGTGACGGACGCGTGATGTTCGCCATCCCCTGGCACGGCCACACCGTGGTCGGCACGACCGACACCCCGATCGGCGAGCCGCAGCTCGAGCCGACGGCACAGGACATCGAGATTTCGTTCGTCCTTGAAACCGCCGCGCTCTACCTCCACAAGGCGCCGACGCGCGCCGATGTGCTCAGTGTCTTTGCCGGCATCCGTCCGCTGGTCCGCACCGGCGACAGCCGGATCACCGCGGCGTTGTCTCGCGATCACACGATCCACATCGACACCTCGGGGCTGTTGACGACCGCCGGGGGGAAGTGGACCACGTATCGGCACATGGCGGAAGACGCCGTCGATCAGGCGATCGAGTTCGCGCGGTTGCCCGAGCGGCCGTGCGTCACGAAGGAGCTGCGGGTCCATGGGTTCCAGCAGCCGCCGCCAGCCGGGGGCCGTCTCGGCCTGTACGGCGCCGACGCGGACGCTATCCGGGCGCTCGAAGAGGACGCTCCGCGGCTGGCCGCGGCGCTCGACGCGGAGCTGTCCTGCACCGGTTCGCAGGTCGTCTGGGCGGCGCGCGCCGAGTTCGCCAGGACGGTGGAAGACGTCCTGGCGCGGCGCTGCCGCGCGCTCTTCCTGAACGCGGCGGCGGCGCTCCGGATGGCACCCGCGGTTGCGGCACTGCTGGCGCACGAGCTCGGACGTGACGACGCATGGCAGCGCGACCAGGTCTCCGCCTTCGCCGCCGTTGCGCAGGGCTACAGGCTCATGGACGCACAAAAGTGAGAGGGTGACAGGGGGGCCAAGGTGCCAAGGGTGCCAGGGGTGCCAGGCGTGCCAGGGGTGCCAAGGTGCCAGGCGTGCCAAGGGTGCCAGATGCACGTAGCACGTAGCACGTAGCACGTGGCACGTCGCACGTGGCTCGTGGCACGTCGCACGTTAGAGCCTGGGGATTGTCAGACCGCCGTCCACGTGGATGACTGAGCCGGTCGCATACGGGAGA
>JBBWZJ010000322.1:0-2641 GCA_039648985.1 Acidobacteriota bacterium
GGTCACGTCGTCCGCAGACGGGAGGCGGAGCGCGAGCCGCGGCGTGCGAAGGCGAATTCCCGCGAGCGGCGAGAGGTCCACGGGATCTAGTAAAGCGCCGCGCCGCGCGAGATGATCGACGCGTGCCTCGGCCGCCGCTGCTCGTCCTCGTGGTCGTGCTGGCCGGGTGCGGCGGCGGGGCGACGCGCCACGCGGCGCCTGCCGCGAAGGTGGATCACGTGCACGCCGACAGTTATCCGGTGACGCTCCGGCCTGCCGAGCCGCTCGGGTTCTGGCGGAAGGTCGAGCTCTCGCCGAGCCTCAAGTGGTGGCTCGGGCAGTGGTCGGGGGAGTGCGAGGTCCAGTCGACGTACCTGATTCCCGCGAGGGGCGGGAAGCCGCGCCCGATCCTCGGCCCGGCGGACGAGTCCAGCGCGCTCGGATGGACGCGGAACGGGAAGGCGAAGATCCTGATCCCGAACGGTCCATGCGGCGGCAGCCGCCATCCGGCCGGCGTCTACGCCGTCGATCCGGACACGCTGCGGCTCACGCTCCTGAAGCGCGTGAAGCCGCGGGTCGGCGGGGCCTAGGCGGGGTTCGGAGCGGGGGGCGCCGCGGCCGGCTCGGGCTCGGCGGCGGCTGCGGGAACCCCGTCCTGGGGCGGCGCACCGTTCGTCGGCGCCGCGTCCATGTCGTGCGTCCCGACCGCCATCGCCTTGTGCCGGTTCTCGGGCTGGTGATGACCCTTTCGCGGCGCCGGTCCTGTCTGGACGATGTCGCGCTTGAAGAACATCCCGATCAGCCAGTCCAGCATGATCCGGATCCGCCGCGACATCAGCGGGAACGCGTACAGGTGGTATCCGCGGGCGATGAAGAAGCCCATGAAGCCGCGCCGCCGGACGCCGAGCGTCTCCGAGACGCCCTTGTAGCGCCCGAGCTGCGCGACCTGCCCGAGCGTCTTGAACGCGTACGGCTCGTCGGCGCCCTTCAAATTCTTCGCGAGCCGCTTCGCCTGCCGGATCGCGTGCTGGCAGGTGGGCGGATCGAAGCCGCGTGGGTTCTTCGGATTCGGGACGTGTGCGCAGTCGCCCAGCGAGTAGACGTTCGTGCGGCCCTGGACGCGCAGGTGGTCGTCGACGACGATCGAGCCTGATTTCTCGTCGATCGGCAGCCCGAGCTCCCGCACGAGCGGGTGCGGCTGCACGCCGGCGGCCCAGACGATCGTCGCCGCCTCGATGCGCTCGCCGTCCGAGAGGACCACCGCTTCTTCCTCGACCTCCTGGAGCCGCGTGTCCGTCCGGATCTCGATTCCGTCGTCGGTCATGTGCTTGTGCGCGTACGCCTGGAGCTTCGGCGGGAGCGTGCCGAGGATCTCCGGGCCTGCGTCCACGAGCATCCAGCGTTGCTTGACACCCCTGAGCGCCGGATAGTGGCGCATCGCGTCGTCGACGAGGTCCTTCATCTCGGCACACGACTCGACGCCGGAGTAGCCGCCGCCGATGAAGACGAAGGTCAGCTGCTTCTGCTGCTCGGGCCCCTCGCACTCGCACGCGTCCTCGAGCTTCCGGATCACGTGGTTTCTCAGCGCGATCCCGTCCGGGAGGTTCTTGAACGGGAGCGTGTTCTCCGCCAGCCCCGGAATCGGAAAGATCCTGATGATCGCGCCCAGCGCGATCACGAGGTTCTCGTACCCGATCGTCATCGTCCCCTCGTCCTCCGTCGTGACCTCCACGATCCTGTTCTCCTCGTCGAGGCCGGATGCCCAGCCGAGCAGGAGCTCGCTCTCCGGGCACATCGCCCGCAGCGGCACCACGACGTGGCGCGTGTCGATGATCCCCGACGCCGCCTCCGGCAGCATCGGCGTGTAGAGCATGAAGTTGTCCGGATTCACGATCGTGGCGCCCTGCTTGCCGAGGCGCTCGGCGACCGTGGCGCCGGCAAAGCCGCCGCCGAGGATGAGAGTCCCACCCTTCGCTTGTCTGTCCGCCCGCGTAGCCATGACCAGGTACTACCACCCCCGCGTTCGCCATTCAAGGGCGGCTCGCTGAAAGTGGTCGCTCGGGGGGAAACCCGTTTGCGCGCATCCCCCTTCCGGGGGAGCGGCCGCGGCGGGCGTCGGCCGATCCCTCGAACGTGGGACGCCGCACCTCAGGGATCCTCGCCGTGCTCGCCGCGGCAGTCGTTTTCGCAGGCCCCGCCGGGGCGCAGGCCGACTCGCCGATCCTGCAGCGGTACTTCCGGCTTCACCAGGCGCAGCCGCACGCGGTCACGGGGCCCGCCTGGCGCGACCGCGCCTATCGGCACGCCCTCCGCTTCGCGTGGCCGGCCGCCCCGCTCTCGCTCGCTTCGGCCGCGCCGAAGAGCGCTCAGGCAACGGCGCCCACAGCAGCTGCGGCGCCGGATTCCGAGGCGCAGCGGGCCACGGCGGCCATGTCCGACGTCGACCGCGCAGTTCTCGCCCGGATCAACGGCGTCCGCGCCCAGCACGGCCTGCGGGCGCTCGTCGTCTCGGCCGGCCTCACCGCGGCCGCGCACCAGCACTCGGTCGAGATGGTGGCGCGCGGCTACTTCGCGCACGAATCGGCCGACGGCTCCTCGTTCGACAAGCGGATCCGGCGCTACTACAAGGGCCTGCGCTCGGCGGGCGAGAACATCGCCTACG
>JBBWZJ010000330.1:0-11224 GCA_039648985.1 Acidobacteriota bacterium
ATCCCGACGCATCTCGCGACGATTCTGCTGTTCGACTCGATGACGGGCGAGCTGATGGCGATCATGGACGGGCGATACATCACGGAGGCGCGCACGGCCGCCGTGTCGGCGGTCGCGACGGAACTGCTGGCGCGCGATGATGCGGGCGTGCTGGCCGTCATCGGCTCGGGCGTGCAGGCCCGCAGCCACGTGGACGCGATCGCCCGCGTGCGGGACGTCAGGACCATCCGCGCGTGGAGCCCGAATCCCGAGCGCCTGGCGACGTTCGTTCGTGAGACGCAGCCGAGGACGGGCGCGGCCGTGACTCCCTGCGCCTCGGCGCGCGCCGCGGTCGAAGGCGCAGACATCGTCGTTCTGGCGACGTCCGCGCTCGAACCGGTAATCGAGAGTGGATGGATTGCGGACGGCACGCACGTGTGCGCGGTCGGCGCGTGCCGCCCCGATCAGCGCGAGATGGATACCGCGCTCGTCGCCCGGGCGCGGGTGTTCGTCGATTCGCGTGCCGGCGCGCGGGCCGAGTCAGGGGATCTGCTCGTGCCGATGCGAGAGGGCGCGTTCGACGAGACGCACATTCTGGGGGAGCTCGGCGAAGTCGCCGCGGGGCGTGTCAGCGGCCGCCGGTCGGCGGCTGACGTCACTATCTTCAAGTCGCTCGGGATGGCGGTGGAGGACGTCGCGGCCGCGCACCTGGCCTACGACAAGGCCGCGGAGCGCGGCCTTGGCCGCGGCTTCGTGCTGTAGTTATTTGCTCTTCCGCTTCTCGGCCCACCGCTTCTTCATCATCTCGGACAAGCGGGCACGCGTTTCAGGAGACATCTTGCGTCGCCGGCGCTTGCGGCCCGCCTTGGCCGGCGCCGGTGACGTGCCCTCGGCGGTCGCGGCGGCGCCGGCGTTCCGCGCTCCCCTCGCGCCCGCGCGCGCACGCAGCTTCGCTGCCTGTGCGGTCAGCGACGCGAGCCGTTCCCGTGTCTGCGTGATCTCGCGTTCGAGACCGCCGATCGCCCATCCGATCAATTCAGCGGATCTCAGCAACACGTCGCCCTGACTCTTTCTCGGTCGCCCTGGGGGCATGCCATCCTCCTCGTCCTGTCCGATGCGGCGCCGCTGCCAACCTCGCGCGGCGGTCGAACGGCTATCATAGTCCGATGAACGGGGCGCGGCCAACGGGCGCGGTGCGTCTGCTCGCCGCCGCGATCGTATTCGCAACGGCCGTAGGCGGACTGCGCGCACAGCAGAATACGCCGGCCGCCCTGTGCGATCAGGCGCTCGATCTGGCGTACAACCTCGATCACGATCAGGCGCTCACCCTGCTGCGGAAGGCGGTGACGCTCGCGCCCGATGACCCGGCGCCGCACCGCACTCTTGCAAGCGTCCTCTGGTTGAACATCCTGTTTCGGCGAGGCGCCGTGACGGTGGATCACTATCTGGGGGCCTTCACGGGCTCCAGCATGAACCTCCCGAAGCCCGCGCCCGAGATCGATGCCGAGTTCCGGACGCACGTAGCCAGGGCGATCGCGTTGTCTGAGGCGCGCGTCGCGAGGAGCGGCTCCGACGCCCAGGCCCGGTACGACCTCGGCGCTGCACTCGGCCTCGAGGCTTCCTATGTCGCGACGGTCGAAGGCCGGATGCTCGCGGGCGTACGCGCCGCGAGACAGAGCTTCAACCAGCACGAGCAGGTCTTGACCCTCGACCCGTCCCGGAAGGATGCGGGCCTCATCGTGGGGACCTATCGATATCTGATTTCCACGCTTGCCCTGCCGATGCGGGTCATGGCGTACGTGGCCGGCTTCGGCGGAGGGCGCGAACGCGGGATTCAGCTGATCGAGCAGGCGGCGCAGGACAATCGCGTTACGGCGGGTACACGCAGCGACGCGCGCACCGAGGCCATGTTTGCACTCGTTCTGGTGTACAACCGGGAGCGTCGGTACGACGACGCGATCCGCGTGCTGCGGGACCTGCGCGTCCGCTATCCGCGCAACCGGCTGGTGCTGCTCGAGGAGGGGGCAACGGCGCTCCGGGCGGGCCGGGCGGCGGAAGCGCACGCACTGCTGACCGAAGGGCTCACGATGCTGGCGAACGACACGCGCCCGAAAATCCCGGGCGAAGACGCCCTGTGGCGCTACAAGCGCGGGGCCGCACGCGCCGCTCTGCACCGGGACGATGCGGAAGCCGACCTGCAGCGTGCCACGGCGCCGGACGCTCAGGCCTGGGTCAGCGGTCGTGCCAACGTGGAGCTCGGACGGCTCGCGCTCGCCCGGCGGGATCGTTCGTCGGCATCCGCACGCGCGCGAGCGGCGGAGTCGCTCTGCCGTCAAGGGAACGACCCCGTTTGTGTGGCCGATGCCCGGAACCTGTTGAGGAGCGCGAGTGGCCAGTAAGGTCAAGACGTGGGTGTGGGTTGCCGGGGCTGTGGTGGTACTCGGGATCCTCGGCATCATCGCAATGGCCGGGATCGGCATCTACTTCTTCTCGCAGCACATCACGACGAAGACGGAAACGCCTACCGTCGCGGCCCACGAGTTCGAGCGGGTCAGCGCGCGCTTTGCGGGCCAGAAGCCGCTCATCGAGCTCGATGACGAGGGCCGGTACCTCCGCTCCAACACGGACCGCCATGCCGCGCCCGGCGCGAAGACTCCGGAGGCGCTCCACGTGATGGCGTTCGATCCCGGCGATGGCCGGATCGTCCGCGTCGAAGTTCCATTCTGGCTGCTTCGGCTCAAGCTGCGGGGAAGCGCGATCGACTTCAACGGCAAGCGCATGGATCTCGAAGATCTGAAGCTCACGGTCGAAGACCTCGAGCGATACGGTCCGGCGCTCGTCGTCGATCACCGCATGACGTCCGGTCAGCGGGTTCTGGTCTGGTCTGAGTGATTATCGACGTCCCCAGTCCCCAGTTCCCAGTCCCCGATCCCTGATCCCTGATCCCCGATCCCTGATCCCCGATCCCCGATCCCCTGGCGGTAAAGCTGTCCTCCGCAGCGGTCGAAGCTCTGTCCTGTGTCGCGGGACCCGCGCCGGCAGAACCCAGAAATCGGCCTGATTTCGGCCAGTTCGCAGCGTACGGGCGGGCCTGCTTCTTGCGGAGACACAGGTGGGCGGTGACACCGCCCCCTAACGGAGGTCGCACCATGAAACGCATATTTCTCGTCCCGGTGTTCGGGCTCGCTGCACTCGTCGCTGCCGTTCCGGCTCATGCGGAATCGTCCTGGCTGGGGGTGACGCGCCCGGCTTACTCGGACGGCGAGCGCCAGGCCTATAACGACGCCCGCCGTGCGGCGTACGACAATGGATATCGCGAGGGGTTGAAGGAAGGAGCGAAGGACGGCCGCCGGAACGAGGGATTCCGCTACGAGGACGAGCGAACGTTCCAGCGCGCCGACAAGGGATATCACCGCGAGTTCGGCGACCTTGAGCGGTATCGCCACGCCTTCCGCAACGGATACGCGGCGGGGTATTCGGAATCGTATCAACGCTACGGAGCGGTCTACGATTCGCGCGACGGCTACGGAAATGGGAACGGCCGGTCGATTCCGCGCCGCGAATCCGGGGCGCCTCTCTATTACCCGGACGCCCGCACCTACCCGGCGTACCCGCGCGAATCAGCGGGCGGCTATCGCGGCTACCACGACCCGGCGTTCCAGAACGGCGTCACCGACGGGTACGAGAAAGGCGTCGAGGACGCGCGCAAGAACCGGTCGTTCGATCCGCTCCGCCACGAGTGGTATCGATCGGGCGACCGCCACTACGACGGGGGGTCGGGGTCACGCCAGGAGTACAAGGATATTTACCGCCGCGGGTTTCAGGAAGGGTACGACCGCGGCTTCCGCGAAGGCCGGTATCGCTGATTCCACGGAAACCACGAGCGGGGCGTCGTCACTGACGCTCCGCTCGGGTCACGCCCTGCCGGTCACAAGCCCAGGAACTTCTTCATCCTCGCCAGGAAGGTCGCCGGCGCGTCGGCGACCGCGATGCCGTACGACGCCGTGCGGATCTGCTCGAGCTCGGTGCGTCGGGTCACGGCCGCAACCGCAATCTGTTCGACGGCCTGCGGGTGGGTCGCGCCCAGCCGCCTGAACAGGTCCGCGTCGATTTCGATGACGTGCGTGTCGCCACGGGCGATGACCGTCGCCGTCCTGGGTTCACCCGTCAAGATCGACATCTCGCCGAAATAGCCGCCAGGCTCGATAGCCGCGACTTCGGTTCCGTGAGGTTCGATCGTCACGACCGCCGTCCCCCTGGCAACGACGAACATCGATCGCCCCGGGCTGCCCTCGCGAATGATGGCGTCTCCGTTCCCGAACACCTTGTCCACGGTGGCGGCGGCGAGCTCCCGCCGCTGGTCGTCCGTGAGACTCGTGAAGAGATCCACTCCGGCGATCAGCCGCTCCCGGTCCCGCTGCCGACCTGCCGTGTCAGGTTCGACCCATTCCCTCGAGTACTCCACCTGGATGGGCCACGGAATGTCGATACCGTGCCGCGCGAACGCATAGTAGATCGCGGTCCGCACCTCGTCGCGTGCGGCTTCGTCGCGCTCGTAGTCCTCGATCCAGAACCGTGTGCGATAGACGATGGAAGAACTGTCGAAGCGGACGAGCATCACGTCGGGCTCAGGCACCTTCAACGCGCGCCGCGCGTTGCCGAGCGCCTCGCGGAGGGCCGCCTTCACCGTCGCCGGGGCCGCCAGATAGCTGGCGCCCACCTCGACGTCGATGCGCGTCGGCGCCGCGGGCTCGGAGAAATTGGTGACAGCCTCCCGCGAGACGATGTTGTTCGGGAGGACGACGAAGTTGCCCGCCTTCGTCCTGAGCTTCGTGGCGCGCCACGTGACTTCGGCCACTCGCCCTTCGAATTCGGCGACGCGGATCCAATGGCCGACGCGAAACGGCTTTTCGCTCTGGATTGCGAGACCGGCGAACGCGTTGCCGAGCGTGTCCTGCAGCGCGAATCCGATCACGACCGCACTCACCGCCGACGTGGCCAGCAGCCTGTCGTTGAAGACGAAGGTCGCGACGAGCACGAGCAGGCCGACGACGATGAAGTCCTGGAGGATGGCGGGGAAGTGATCGGGGACGCGATCCGCACGGAGCGGATTGATGAGCGCGAGGGCCACGAGGTTGATGACCGCCGCCGCCAGCGCCAGCTGCTCGAGCGACAGCAGCTCGCCTTCGGCGGACGGGGTCATCGACGGCCTGACAACCGCCAGGAAGACGTGAACCAGGAGATATCCGATGAGGAGGGCGATTGACAGCCGCAGCCGCCGCCTGACGAGGCTGTTGATCGTCAACGAAAAGACCGCGAGCGCCACCGCGAGTGCGGCGGCCCCCATGATCGCGTGCGCGGGGAAGTGGACCATGCCGGGGACTCGGGACCGCTAGGCCGCGATCCCCTTCTTGAACGCCTCGAGCTCCGCGAGGGTCACGGTGACGGGGACGCGTGTGCGGTTGGTGCCTCCCCTGGCGTCACGATCAGGAAAACCGCCCCTCGCTCCTGCTGACGCGACGGTCTGGCTCGACTGCTTCTGCTCGCTCGCCGACGTATTGAACTTGCCGAGCAGGCCCCCCTTTTTCCGGGGCTCGTCCTTCGCCGCCGGTTCCTTGGGCTTTTCGTTCGCGGGCGTGCCGCCGGCCAGCCCCGCCGCGCCGTCCGCCGCCATCGCGATCTCCGTGATGGGCGTGGCATCGAGGTGGACCGTCTTTCCGTAGCGGGTCTCCCCTTTCGCCGTTGTCGCGAGCTTCTCGGCCTTGATCTGCTGTTCGAGCTTGACGATGCGATCTCTCGTCGCCGGATGCGACGAGAAGAGCCCGTTCCGGTCATCGCGGCCAGCGTTCCGGGCATCGAGCTTCTTCAGCAGGTCGACGAGGCCCGACGGAGCGTAGCCCGCCCCGTTCGCGAGCTGCACGCCGACGCGATCCGCTTCGTTCTCGTCTTCCCGGCTGAACTCCCCGTCGAGAATCAGGTGATAGGCCTTCTCTGACATCTTCGCCACGAGGGTGTTCTTGACCGAGCCGCTCCCGAGCTGGTCGCTCCCCATGGAAATGCCCTTGCTCTTTTGAATCGCGCGGACCGTGTGCTTCACCGAGACGTGTGTGATCTCGTGCCCGAGGACCCCCGCCAGCTCCGCCTCGTTTTTCGCGAGCCCGAGCAGGCCGCGCGTAATGTGAATCAGACCGCCCGGAGCGGCGAACGCGTTCACCGCGTCGGTGTCGAGCACGATGAAGGTCCATTTCAGGTCAGGGCGGGAGCTCCGCTGCGCCAGGACCCCTCCGAGCAGGCTCACATATTTCGTGATGTCTTTGTCCTGGAACACGCCGTAGCGGGTGACAAGATTCGCGCTGACCTGCTCCCCGAGCTGACGCTCCTCGCCCTCGGTGATGTTCAGATCGTCGTACTTGTTCTTCGCCTCGTTGACCTTCTGGGCCTTGTTGATGAGGCCGCCGAGCTGCACCGACGCGGGGGCCGCCGCGACGACGGCTGCCAGAATGAAGGCTGCTGACTTCATGTCGATTGTTCCTCGCGGGTACCCAGCGGCGCCGGCACCTGAATTTCGAAAATCGCCACCGCGCGCGTCTTTCCCTTCACCGTCACCTCGCCGAGGGGACGCGTGTCGTACGGGTTCGTGAGCCTGATGCGGGTGGCGTCGCTCATGATAATCCGGGTCCTGTAATCCTTGTTCAACGATTCGAGGCGCGACCCGAGGTTCACGTTGTCGCCGATCACCGTGTAACTCATGATCGACGAGGACCCTATGTTGCCCGCGATCATCTCGCCGGAGTTGATCCCGATCCCGATATCGAGCGCCGGCATGCCCCGGGCCTCCCATCCCTTGTTCAACTCACCGAGCTCCCGCACCATCGCGATCGCCGCCTGGACCGCGTGCTCCGCGTGCTCGGGATCGTCCAGGGGTGCGCCGAAGAGCGCCATGACCATGTCGCCGACGAACTTGTCCACTGTGCCCTTGTGCCGGAACACGACGTCGACCATCCGGGAGAAGTACTCGTTCAGTTGCGCGACGAGGTCCTCGGGATTCCCGGCCTCCGTCACGGTCGTGAAGCCCCGGATGTCGGAGAACAGCACCGTCATCGCCCGGCGCCGCCCTCCGAGCTCGGCCAGCTCGGGATGCGCCGTGAGCTGCGCGTAGACGTCCCGCGAGACGTAGCGCCCGAACAGACGCTTCATCTTCCGCTTCTCGCGATCCTCGACGAAGTACTGGTAAGCGGTCCCGGCGAACAGCGCAATGGCTCCGGCGGCAAGCGGCTGCACCATGTTCAGCCACGAGCCGGCGCGGAACGCGCTCAAGGCAAACCAGCACCAGCCCCCGATGATGGCCGCCGCCGCGCCCGCCGCTGTCGCGAACGGCAGAAACGCCGACAGCAGTCCGACCGCGAGCGCCACGATGAACACCGTCGCGACCCTCGACTGGCCCGACGCCGGCGTGATGAACCGGCCTGCGAGCAGGCTGTCCGCCATGCTGGCGTGCACCTGGATCCCGGGCATCATCAGATCGTCGCCGAACGGACTGCTGAACACGTCCCGCAGTCCCGATGCCGTGAAGCCGATGAACACGATCTTGTCCCTGAACTCCGCCGGATCGATCATCGGCGCCACGCCGCCGAGGAGCTGCTGCTCGGACATGAAGAGACGACGGAAGGAGTAGGTCGGGTACGGTCGTGCGCCGTCGGCAAGCAGCGCCGGCGCCCTGTAGTCGATGAGCATCGCCCACTGGTCGCGGCGGGAGTGATCGTACGCGTCGGTGTAGGGCGTGGCGAGGAGTGGAATACGGCGGTCCCGGACCCGGATTGCGTTCCCGGCGGCAGACACGTCGGCGGCGATAAATCCGCCGGCGCGCAGCGCCGCCGCGACGCCAAGGGACGGGAGGGATCGGCCGGCGTGGCGGATGAAGGGCGCCATCCGGCGGGCGGGTCCGTCGCGATCGAGGACGAGGAAATTATGCCCGAGACCTGCGGCGGCCGCGGCGAGCTCCGCATACGGCGGCAGGATAACCGGGCGGGGCTCGGCCCGGTCGCCGACGCGGTACCCGGGATCCGGCCATGACGGAGCCGCCTCGCTGACAGCCGCGTCGATCAGCCCCTCGTCAACGGCATCCGCAAGCATGATCACGTTGCCGGACGTCCTCACCGACTCGGCCAGCGCCGCGTCGCTCTCCCGGCCCGACCACGTGGCGCCGCCGATGTCGTACTGCGCCACCCGGTCCCGCTCGGCGAGCGTGAGATCGACGGCGACGACCTTTGCCGGCGCGCGGTGGAGGTAGTCGATGACGAACGACAGCGCGAGGCGCGGCCAGGGCCAGTGACCGAAGATTGGCTCCATGTCACGGATGGTCGAGTCGTTGATCTCGACGAGGACAATGTTGCGATTGACGGAGGCCGGTGCAGCAACCCGGCGCATCCGCCAGTCGTACAGCTTCGACTCGGCCGTTTCGAGAAGCCCGCCAGACCCGAGCGCGAGCGCGATCGCCGCCGCGCCGGCGCCGAGAAGCAGCCCTGCGAGAACCTTGCGCACCGCAGGAGTCTACATGACGCCCGGGAGCGTCCTGCGGGTGTGACCATTGTCGGCCTCAGTGGCAGCTTCCGGGTGCGCCCGTTCGTCGCTCTCGCTCTCCGCGTGCGGGCGGAAGGCGCGCGCTGGATCCACAGCTCGAGCGCGAACCCGCGTATCATCCTGTGCTGGTGGCGTGGGGCTCCGCCGGCTGTGGTTCGAGCCGGGTGCGGCGGGACGAGCTCGCGCGGTATGAATGCGTAAGGCACCCGTTCTCGTCATCGGCAGCTCGAACACGGACCTCATCGTGAGGACAGCTCGCATTCCGGCGCCCGGTGAGACGATTCTCGGCGGCGAGTTCGTCAGGGCGGCCGGAGGGAAGGGCGCGAACCAGGCAGTCGCCGCGGCGCGCGCGGGCGGCGCCGTTACGTTCGTCGCGCGGGTCGGGCGCGATGCCAATGGCGAGGAGGCCGTCGCTGGATTCCGGGCCGCCGGCATCGACGTGCGGCACGTCAGCCACGACAGGACGCGCCCCTCGGGCGTGGCGCTCATCTTCGTCGGCAGCGATGGCGAGAACAGCATCGCGGTCGCCTCAGGAGCGAACGGGGCGCTCGGACCGGACCACGTGCGAAAGGCTTCCGCTGCCTTCCGCCGTGCGAACGTCGTCCTTCTCCAGCTCGAGACGCCCCTCGAGACGGTCGAGGCCTCGATTCAGCTGGCGGCCGCCGCGGGTGTGCCGGTTATTCTGAATCCCGCCCCTGCGCGCCGGCTCTCGACCCGACTGCTCAGGCGTGTCTACCTGCTGACTCCTAACGAAGGCGAGGTAGAGGCGCTGACGGGGATCGCGGTGACGAGCGACGTGACGGCGGCAAAGGCAGGTGAGGCGCTTCTGGCCCGCGGTGTTCGCCACGTCGTGATCACCCTGGGTGCACGTGGTGCGTTCGTGGTCAGTCGCGAGGCGCGGCAGTGGATCCCCGCGGTCGAGGTGCGGGCTGTCGATGCGACGGGTGCGGGAGACGTGTTCAACGGCGCGCTCGCAGTCGCACTCGCTGAGGGGCGGTCGCTCATCGAGGCGGTGCGATTCGGCACTGCTGCCGCGGCAATCTCCGTCACCCGGCCTGGCGCCCAGCCATCCGCCCCGCGACGACGCGAGATACAGGCCGTGCTTGCCAGTGGAAAGGTTCAGCCCCGAGCATGAATAGTGTGAAGGTTTCGCATTCAAGGGTGTCCTTCGGCGCGGCCTTGCTCCTGAGTGCCTCGCTGTTCGTCGGCGGGGCGTGCCAGAAAGGGCCGGACGGCGCTGGCCGCCATGAGACAGGCGCAGGCCGGCCACGGATCGCGCTCGTGATGAAGTCGCTGGCCAACGAGTTCTTCAGCACGATGGCGGACGGCGCCCGCAAGCATCAGGCCGCCAACTCCGCGACCTACGATCTCGTCGTCAACGGGATCAAGAACGAGACGGACCTGGGCGAGCAGGTCAATATCGTCGATCAGATGATTGCGCGCCAGGTGAGCGCGATCGTGATCGCGCCCGCCGACTCGAAAGCGCTGGTCACCGTTCTCGGGCGCGCCGTCCATGCCGGCATCCTCGTCGTGAACATCGACAACAAGCTCGATCCCGACGCGCTCGCGCAGGCGCATCTCCAGGTGCCCTTCGTCGGGCCCGACAACCGCGAGGGGGCGCGGAAGGTCGGCGACGCCGTCGCGAAGCGGCTCCAGAGAGGAGACAAGGTCGGCATCATCGAAGGGGTGCCCACGGCGTTCAACGGGCAGCAGCGCCGGCTCGGGTTCGAGGACGCGATGCGATCCGCCGGCATGGAAGTAGTGAGCGTCCAGAGCGGGCGATGGGAGATGGAGACGGCGAACGGGGTCGCCGCGGCAATGCTCAGCGAACATCCCGACCTCAGGGCAATCCTGTGTGCGAACGACAACATGGCGCTCGGCGCGGTCTCCGCGATTCAGGCGGCGGGTGCGACCGGGAAGGTCCTGGTCGCGGGCTTCGACAACATCAGCGCCGTCCGGCCCCTGCTCGACACCGGACAGATCACGGCCACGGCCGACCAGCATGCGGACCGGCTCGCCATCTTTGGCATCGAAGCCGCGCTGAAGATCCTGCGTGGTGAGGCGCGGCCGGCCGATCAGACGACAACCGTGGATCTCGTGACGAAGTGAGTGCCGCCGCCGGCATGCCGGGCTCCGATCTCCTGCAGGTCGCCGCCCTGCAGAAGCGTTACCGCGGCCCCGTGCTGGCGGACTTCGATTTCGAGCTGCGGCGCGGCGAGGTGCATGCCCTCGTTGGCAGCAACGGCGCCGGCAAGTCCACCTTTGCGCGCATTCTTTCGGGGCTGACCTCCGCCGATGGCGGACAGATGCTGCTCGACGGGCGTCGTTACGCGCCCGCTTCGAAGCGCGACGCCGAACACGCCGGCGTCGTCATCGTGCTGCAGGAGCTGAACGTCATCGGCACGCTCAGCATCGCCGAGAACATCTTCTTCAATCGGCTCCCCCGGCGGGCGGGATTCGTACGGCGGACGGATCTCCACGCCGAGGCGCGCACGGCGCTCGCAAGGGTCGGGCTGGAGCATCTCGATCCGGCGTCACCGGCGGGCGCGCTGGGGGTCGGTGAACGTCAGCTCGTCGAGATTGCGGGTGCGCTGTCACGCCGCTGCGGGCTGCTGATCCTTGACGAGCCGACCGCCGCCCTGACGGATCCCGAAATCGAGCGGCT
>JBBWZJ010000001.1:0-14799 GCA_039648985.1 Acidobacteriota bacterium
CCGGCAAAGGGTCGATGCAAGAACCGCTGTGCTCAAGGCTCAGGCCGCAGCGCGTCGACGAAGAACTCCATCATGCGATCGCTGTTCACCGGGCTGTGGCCCTGGTCGGGGCCGACCTGGACGTCGATGCCCTTGCCCGCCTGCTGCAGCGCCGCGATGAGCTGCATCGCATTCGACGGGTGCACGTTGTTGTCGGCGGTGCCGTAATACAGCAGCAATCGCCCCCGGAGATTGGCCACGTACGTCATCGCGCTGCCCGCGTCGTACCCGGCTTTGTTCTCCTGGGGCAGCCCCATGTACCGCTCGGTATAGATCGTGTCGTAGTGATACCACGCCGTCACGGGCGACGACGCCGAAGCGGCGGCGAACACGTCGGGGTGGCGCAGCAGCGACATGACGGCCGAGTAGCCGCCGTACGATGTCCCGTAGATACCAACTCGCGTCTTGTCGAAGTACGCGCGATTCCATAGCGACTTCACCCCTTCCGCCATGTCGTCCACTTCGACCTGCCCGAGCTTCCGGTAGAGCGCGTCGAGAGACCCCTTGCCGAGCCCGGGGACGGCGCGTGAGTCGAGCGTGACCATCAGGAACCCGTACTCCGCGAGTGGGTTCGGCGGGACGAACGTTTCCCTCGCCGTGTTCCCCGACGAGGCCGGTCCGCCGTAGACGGCGACGAGCGTCGGATACTGCTTCGAGGGGTCGAAGTTCGAGGGGAACTGGATGAGTCCATGCAGGACGGTGCGTCCGTCAGCCGCGCGGTAGGTGAACATTTCGGCCGGACGGAAGCCCAGCCGCGTGAGGCGATCCAGACTGCCTGCTGCAAGCTCCGCGATCGGGGCGCCGCTCGCCGCGTCCACGACGCGCGTGGCCGCCGGCACGTCGTGCGCCTGGTAGACATCGACAAAGTACCGGTTACCGGGTGAGATGCCGCACGCGGCCGACGTGGCCGTCGACCGGCGACGGACTGCGACGGCGCCGCAGCTCCCGACCGTGTGATGAAACGCCGGGTCGGTCAGACGCACATCGTGCACCCCGTCGAGGCCGACGCGATGCAGCTGCATCTTCAGATAATTGTCGCCGTCCCGCGCGGTATAGAAGAGCACGCCCGCCGCTTCGTCAACTTTGATCAGGCTGCCCACTTCGAATGTCACATGCGTGGTGAGCGGCACGATCAGCCTGCCGCTCAGATCGTACAGGTAGAAGTTGCTCCAGCCGTTTCGCGAGGACTCCCAGATGAACCGCCGGCCGTCGGCCAGGAACTGCATGGCCGGGTTGTTTTCGATCCATCCCGTCGGCCACTCCTCGTGCACGACGACGCGCGTTTCGCCGGTGCCGGGATCGGCAGCCGCGAACTCGAGGATGTTCTGATGCCGGTTCGTCCGGTGGAACAGCAGCTCGCTGCCGTCGGGCGACCACTGGACGCCGTACACATAGTGGCCGACCACCACGTCGTCGAACGGCAACCCGTTCCGCACGTCCACTCGCGTCGATTTTTTCGTGGCGAGGTCGTAGACATACAGGTCCACCACGGGATTCGAAACACCGGCTTTCGGATAGGCCTCGGCGTCGACTGCGCTCTGCACGGCGGTCTGATCGAGCTCGAGGAAGTAGTCGGGCACTCTCTTTTCGTCGAACCGGTAGTAGGCCAGCCTTGTGCTGTCCGGTGCCCACCACATCGCTGTCGCCTGAGCGAGCTCCTCGCCATAGACCCAGCTCGCGGTGCCGTTCTTGATGCGATCCTTTTCGTTTCCGTCGGTCGTGATCTGCGTTTCGGTTCCGCCGGGCCCGCTAATCCACACATTGCGGTCGCGATAGAACGCTTTCAGCCTGCCGTCAGGGGACTCGGACGCGTCGAACTGCCGTCCCCTGTCGGGCAGCCGGCGTGCAGCCGCGGCGAATGTCGAGGACGCGGGGTCGGCTGGAACTTCGACGGTTGACTTCGAGCGCGGGTCGAGGCGGTAGCGCTTGCCGTCACGGAAGTACTCGAGCGTCGTCGCGTCGGCCCATGTGGCCTCGAGTGCGCCAGAGGTGACGGCCGTCGGGATCTCCCGGCTGACCCGCTGGAACTGCTCGTATCCCGGCATGGTCTTCAGCCGGTCCTGGGCCGCTCCAGTCAGCTGGAGACACAGCGCGGCCGCAAGTACAAGTCCGGGACGAAAGGGTCTGGTCATCATCGGGTGGAAACTGCGCAGCGGCCTCGACGTCGGGCACTTCGAAAGCCCCGGCCGCTACCAGTCTATCGCGAGGGGTGACGCGCGCCGGAGCGAGCCCGGCCTGCTAGCGTGAAGGCTGCGCGACGTCGGCCACGACGAACCAGGCACCGCTGATGTCTCGTGTCCAGACCCGAACGTACGCACCTTTCTGGGATACCGGCGTCGTCACCGTGTACGTGCCGTAGCTGTATCCAAGGTCACCCGATGCGGCAGCCTCGGCAGCGGTCGAGGCGGCCGACATGGAGGCCGCGTTCGCCGTTGCCCACGCGGCGATCGCGTCGGGACCAACCGCGGGCCGCAGTCCCGGCCGGTGCAGGCGTGAGGCGCCGATCATCCGTTCGGCGTATGCCCTCGCCGCGCCGGCGTCAGAGATGCGGTCGTTCAGGGACTGGTCGGCCTGGGCGAGCGTACCGGTTGCCGCGCTCTTTCCATCCTGCCCGGTGTACCGGTTCCGGAACGGCATCCTCGTGAAGCCGGGTTCGAACGTCGGAAGCTCCGGGACGTTGACCCCGATGTCGATATAGACACGCCAGCGGCCATCGGGCTGACGACGCCAGATCGACAAATAGTTCCCGAACCGCGGCACCGGCTGTGCGGCGGTATGGTCGATGATCGTCGACGGCCCGGTGAGCCAGCCGATGTCATTGCTCAGGGCAATGTCACCGAGGCGCGGTTCCCAGGTGATCTCGAGATCCGAAAACGGCTGCGCGGGCAAGGCGCGCAGCCGGGCGGGGGCCGGCTCGGCGCCGGGCACGAGCGCGATCGAATCCTCGGCGAAATACTCGAGGAACGAATCGCGCAGCCCCTTGACTGTGGCCCTCCGGGCGAACGCCCGTTCGGTATCGACGAGCGCTTGCAACTCCGGCGTGGGTGTCTGCGGAAGGCGAACCGGTAGAGCAATCAGCAGCAACGCGCCGAGCACGACGGCATACTTCACTCGAACCTCCTGGTCCAACGCCGTCAACACCCTATCAGGTGTGCTTACGGGCCTCGATACCGGAGGGACGAAACGCCTGCCGAACGAGCCGATCGTCTGTGGGGCGGGGTTGGAGCGGATCCGCGCCGCCGCTCGCGCCGGGACAGCCGTTCAGCGCTTGTGGACGTTGGTGAGCATCACCGGCTGATCGGCGTAGTCTTCGATCACGAGCACGTTGTCGTTCAGTGTGAGCTTCGTTGCGACCGAGAGCTTGCCTTCCCCCTTGCTATCCTTGTCGAGCCGGAGCTCGATGAGGGTGAACGGGTAGTCCAGCGTCCGCGAGTTGTTGGCCGCTTCCGAGAAACCAACAGGACGATCGGTCGCGAGTACGATGCGTCGTCCGCCTTCCTCGCCCCGCAGCTGCCTCGCGTATCGGAGGTCGTACGAGAGCGATCCCGGCGCGCGGATGCTGCCGACGGGCGGCTCGGCCTGCAGCGCCTTCAAGAGGCCCGACGCACCCTTCTCGCGGAAGGTGGCCATCAAGCGATCGCGCGCGGCGTCGGACGTGAACCGATTCACGGTGATCTCGACCTGCGAGGCGCCGGGGTTGCCGACGTTGGACATGTTCACCGCGTTGGCGATGAATTCTTCCTTCTGCGTATTGGACGCTGTCTGGGCGCGCGCCGCAGCGGTCCAGTCGAACGTGGCGAATGCGAGCGTGGCGGCGATAACTGCGGCGAGCCGGCGTGTGACCGTCATTCACGTCCTCCGTTGATGATGTCTGCGGGGCGTTGTTACAAAGGCGGTGCCATCCAGACGGCGCGAGAGGGACGCGTTTTCAGGCAGGACGTCGACACGCGGCTTTTGCCATAATGCTGACCTTGGCACAAACAACGGGAGCGTGGCGCGCGACGACGCCGCGGGCGGGTACGTGGGCAGCCGCGGCGCTGCTGTGCGCTCTACTGGCGGTGGTCCACACGTGGCCGCTTGCAACCTCGCCCGCGAGGCTCTCCCGCAACGACAACAACGACGCCCAGCTGAACGAGTGGATCATGGCGTGGGTGGCGCACCAGTTGCCGCGAGCGCCGGCGCACTTGTTCGACGCGAACATCTTCTATCCGGCTCGCCACACGCTCGCATTTTCCGAGCCGCTCATCGTGCCCGCCCTGATCAGCGCGCCGGTGGCGTGGGCTGGCGGTTCGCCCGTTCTGGTCATGAATCTGATGGTGATGGCCGGGTTCGCGCTGACCGCATTCGCCGGATTCGCTCTCGTCTATCTCTGGACCGGCGACATCACCGCCGGTCTGCTGACCGGCGGCGCGTTTGCGTTCAACACCCATACGCTCACCCGCCTGGCGCACGTGCAGGCTTTGCACTTGTACGGGTTGCCGCTCGCCCTTCTGGCAACCGATCGACTGTTCACGACAGCTCGAATGCGCGACGCACTATGGCTCGCCGTGTGGATGGCGATACTGGCCTATACGTCCGGGTATCTGTTCGTGTTTGCGGCCATCATGGTGACCACGGCCTGCCTCGTCCGGGCGCGCGAGTGGCTGCCTCGGACGAGGAACGTTCTGCCGATGTTCGCACTCGCGGCGGCGGTGGCGGCAGTCGCGATAGTGCCATTGTGGGTCCCGTACCATCGTGCCGCAGTCGAGTACGGGATGTCGCGGTCGCTCGAAAACGTGGCGGAGTATTCGGCGACGATGAAGGGTTACCTCGCGGCCGCGGGAACGATCCATGCGTCGACGTGGAGCCGCAGCTTTTTCCGCGATCCCGTGGACAGTTTCTTTCCGGGCTTTGTCGTAATCGCGCTCACATTTGTCGCGCTCTGGTGCACGTGGTCTCCAGCGGCCTTTCCCAAGCTCGAGTCGGCCGTGCTGGCGAGGCGACGAGTGGCGATGCTGCTGGCGATTGCCCTGGTCGGGATGATTCTCTCCCTTGGGACCCGCACGCCCGTCTATGGCTGGTTGTACGCAGTGTTCCCCCCGATGCACGGGTTGAGAGCCGCCGCCCGGTTCGGCAACCTCTTTCTGTTCGGCATGTCAGTTCTCGCCGGGATCGGCCTCGCCGCGCTGCGCGCGCGCTATCCGGGCCGGGGCCCGCTGATCGTGGCGATTGCACTCATCGCCCTCGCGAACGTGGAGGCGCTGCGGGCACCGATCCAGTATCGCCGCTTCGATGGAGTGCCCGGGATCTACAAGCTGCTCGCTAGCGAGCCCGTCGTGGTCCTGGCGGAAGTGCCCTTTTATCCACGCGAGGCCGTGTTCGAAAACGGCGAGTACGTACTGAACTCCACGGCGCACTGGCGGCCGCTGATGAACGGGTATAGCGGCTACACTCCAGCCACCTACTCCGCATACGCGGCGATCTTCTGGTACTTTCCCCGCGAGCACGCGATTCAGGCGATGCGGCAGGCGGGCGTCACGCACGTGATGGTGCATCCGGAGCGGTTCGGGCACGAGGCCGACGAGGTGGTAGCCGCGCTCGCCGGGAGACCCGAGTTCGAGCTGATGGCAGTAGGATCGCGAGGCATCCGGTTATACCGGTTGCATTGAGGCAGACATGCGCACGTTTTCAGAGCTCCGATCGAACGTCGAGATCACTGCCGCTTTTCCGCTGATGTCCGTGCTGCGCGATCGAGTCCGTGCCGAGACCTTCCTCGCCGAAGTGCGGCGGCAGCAGTGCCAGGGCTATCAGCTCATCGGCGCGTTCGACGACGACACCCTCGTGGCGCTCGCGGGCATCCGCCGCTCGCATACGCTCTCGCGCGGCGAGCACATGTTCGTCGACGATCTCGTCACGGACGAACGCGCACGCGGCCAGGGTCACGGCGCGGCGCTGCTCCGGTGGATCGCCGACCGGGCGGCGGCCGAGGGACTCGAGCGCCTGTATCTCGACAGCCGTGTGACGGCAAAGGGCTTCTACGAGCAGGCCGGTTTCACGTTTCTGACGTCGATTCCATGCTGGGTCGAGATTCCTAAATTCCTTGCGGAAGCCCCGGGCGTCCTGTAACCTTGACCCCGGTAGTTGAAGTTTAGCCGCCTGCTTTTGCCTCTCGCTCCAGAGCCGACGAGACCGACTCGCTCCCCTCACCGAGTACGCCGAAGCGACAGGAGTGGACACCCGCTCGCCTTCTAAGCTTCCTTGAATCAGTTGCGGACCCGGGAGTCCGCGGACCGGCGGGCGTCAGCCGGCAGAGCAGGAGCACCACACATGGGTCGCAAGCTATACGTCGGCAATCTCCCGTACTCGATCGGGGAAGCCGAGCTGCAGGAACTGTTCGCGAAGGCGGGCAACGTGGAAACCGTGCGCGTCATGCGCGACATGGCCACCGGGCGCGCGCGCGGGTTCGCATTCGTCGAGATGGCGACCGACGAGGAAGCGCAGAAGGCCGTGACGGAATTCAACGAGTACGAGCTTGGCGGGCGGGCGCTCGCCGTCAACGAGGCGCGGCCCAAGCCGGAACACTCGGGCGGCGGCTTCGGCGGCGGACGCGGAGGCTCGGGCGGCGGTGGTGGTCGCGGCGGCGGCGGCGGCTCGCGCGGACGCGAACCACGCTGGTAGCGGACGGCCGACAGCACACGATCTCGATGCATCGCCGGCCGGCAACGGCCGGCGATGCGCGTTTCTACCCCGTCGATCCGAACCCCCCGCGGGAGGGCCGCGCCTCTTCCACCGATTCTTCCCACGACACGCGTGGCGCCGGCAGGATGATCCCCTGCGCGATTCGATCGCCGGCTTTCACCTGCACGGGGACGCTCCGGAAATTCACGACCGCGATTTTCACTTCGTCCGTCGCACCGCAGTAGTCGGAGTCGATCACCCCCACGCCGTTCGCGACCATGAGCCCCCGCTTCAGCGGCGTGCTGCTCCGGGCCAGAATGGCCAGGAACATCCCGGCCGGCACTTCCACCACGAGCCCCGTCGGTACGAGCCGCACCTCACCTGGCGGAATTTCCACGTCTTCGGACGACGCCAGATCGAACGCCGCCGCGCCATCGCTCTCGTACTGGGGCAACTCCACCGAGTCGTGCAACCGACGGATGCGAACTTTCAACATAAGACAAATTTGCCAGGGTGCCAACGTGCCGAGGGTGCCACCGTGCCAAGGTGCCAATCGTGCCAACGTGCGACCGCGCCAGAGTGCGAAGCGTTCAGGCGGACGATCCACATCACGTCCCGCCGAGCACGCCGTCCACGAACGCGATCATGTCGTCCGCGTCGCGATAGCCGTACGTCGTGCACGACGGGTGCGTGTTGCCGGCAATCAGGCGCGACACATGCGACGCCCGCGAGGCGTCATACAGAAGCACCACGCTGCGGCGGTTGTGCTCCGACCGGCCGAGCACATAGCCGACTTCGAATCCCACGCCGTAACTGGACCCCGACGCTTCGGCGATCAGCAGATCGGCAGCCTCGAGCCAGCGCACGTCACGCTCGAAGACCTCCTGCTCGGTGAGCGCCCCCTCCGCCACATCCACCTCGTCTGACAGCAGGTGGCGGGTCATGACCGTGTGGCCGCGGCGCTCGAGCGCGTCAGCCAGCGCGCGCACGGCCCGGAGGCCACCGCGATCGCCGCGGACGGTACACGCGAGATAGATGGTCATTCGGCTGGCCGCGCTGACGCCGGGCGTTCGTCCACATGTGCGGCCACGCCGCAATGATACAGTCGCCGGATACTTTCAGATGGGACCGAACCGGGTGGCCTTCGTCGCCGTCGACCTCGAGACGACGTACCACCCCTCGACTCTGCTCTTCGCGAACGGATGATGACGAAAGCCGGGACGACCCGGACGGCCCTGCTCCTCGCAGCCGCCGTGGCGGCCGCGTGCGCGCTCAGCTTCCGCCCCATCTACGAACCGGACCTGTGGTGGCACCTTGCCCAGGGACGCGAAACCGCGGCCGGACGCCTCGTCCACACCAACGTCTTCAACGCGTTCTACGGCTCGTATCCGCAACCCTACACGCCGTGGCTGTTTGATCTGGGCGCCTACGCCGCGTGGCGGATTGGCGGCGGTGGCGCGGTTCAGCTCGCGCAGGCGGCCCTGCTCTCCCTCACGCTGGCGCTCACGTTCCTGGCCTGCCGGCAACGGGCCATCGTGTCGGCCACGATCGCCGTGATCCTCCTCGGATGGTTCGTCGTCGAACCGCGCGCGATCCCGCGCCCGCACCTGGTGTCGTTCGCCGGCATCGCGGCCTGCGCCCTCGCGATCGAGCGCGCGCGACGCAGCCGGTCCGCGACTCCCCTCGTCTGGATGGTGCCCGTCGTCGCACTCTGGAGCAATCTGCACGTCGAGTGCTTCCTCGGCGTGGTGTTCGTGACGCTGTTCGCCGCGTGCGAGCTTATTCGGGCCAGTGCGCTCTCCAAGAGAGAGGCGTTTCGCGCCCTCACGATCGCTGGCGCATGCGCGCTCGCAACGATGGCGAACCCGTACGGCTGGGGGCTCACGCGCTATCTCATCGAAAACCGGCACGTGCCGCAGCTCCTGAACATCGCGGAACTTCGGCCCGCCTACCTGCCGAACTACCGCGCGTTTTTCGTGTACGCCGCCCTGTGCGCGGCGCTGCTGCTCTGGCGCGCGAGGACGAGCGCGCTCTGGGAAATCGTGGTTGCCATCGTATTTGCCGCACTCGGCGTCCAATTCCTGCGATTCACGCCGCTGATTTTTCTCGTCACGGCGCCTGTGCTGGCGGAGCGCCTGGCCTGGCTCGTATCGCGGGGCGTTGACGGGCGGGCACTCGTCGCGACGGTCCTTGCGACTGGCCTCGTCACCGCGCGCCAGCCTCTGACGGTGTTCACCCGCGTGGAGATCGGGACCCGTGCCGTCGCGCCCCCGCAGTTCTTTCCAGCGGAGCTCGGGGGAATCGTGCGGCACGCGGGCCTCAAGGGTCCCGTGTTCAACAGCATGAACCTCGGGGGCTTCCTCGCGTGGGAGCTGTATCCCGATGTCCGCATCTTTCAGGACGGACGGCTCCAGGCCGTTCCCCCGGATCATTTCCTCAGCACGCTGAGAGCGTCGCGCAGCATCGAGGAGTGGGAGGCACTCATGCAGCGCAGCGGCATCGACTGGGCCGTGATCTCGCTGCCACGGCCCAACGAACTGTCTGGCGCGGGTCACTTCCGGGAGCCGGCGTGGCTGGTGGTGTTCGAAGACGACGCCGTCCGAATCGTCGTCCGCCGCGGAAGCGCGCTGGACAGAACGGCTCGGCGCTAGCCGGAAGCCGGAAGCGGGAAGCCGGAAGCCGGAAGCCGGAAGCCGGAAGCCGGAAGCGGGAAGCGGGAAGCTGACAGCTATTTCGGCAACGCAAACGCCACGTACAGCCCTCCGGGACCGCTGCCCGCGGTGCCCTTCCCGCCAGCCGCAATCACGACGAACTGGCGGCCGCCCGATTCGTATGTTGCCGGCGTGGCATTGCCTGACGACGGTATCGTCGTTTCCCAGAGCAGGCGGCCGGACGTCTTGTCGAACGCGCGGAACTTACGGTCCTCGATCGTGGCGCCGATGAACACCAGTCCGCCCGCGGTGACGATCGGACCGCCCTAGTTCTCGCTGCCCGTGTTCTTCATGCCGCGGGCGACGAGCCCGGGATACTCGCCGAGCGGCACCTGCCATGCGTATTCGCCGGTGCTCAGGTTGATCGCGTTGAGCGTGCCCCAGGGTGGCGCTGTCGCGGGATAGCCCTCCGGATCCAGGAATTTCTTGTAGCCGGTGAACCGGAAGGCGTTGTCGATTCCAGGCGGATCCGGCCGGCCCGCGTCGGCAGCGCCGCGTGCCCCGCGCGCCGCGACAGGCGCATCCTCCCCGGCCAGGACGAACTGCGTCAGGGCGTTAACCGCCGTCTGCGGCAGCGCGGGAAACGCGGGCATGCGCCCCGCACCGCGACGGACGACCGCGGAAATGTCCGCCTGCGTGTGGCGCGCCGCGAGGCCGGTCAGCGACGGGATCTCGGGAGGCGACCCCTGCCGATCGTCGCGGTGGCACGAGGCGCAGTGCTGGAGATACAGCGTCCGCCCGCTCTGGCCTCCGGTGCTCGGGGCCATCTGCCCCGTCCAGGCAAGATCGTTCGCGTTGACGTAGTACAGACCGGTCTGCGGATCGTAGGCCTGCCCACCCCATTCGGCGCCCCCGTCGTAGCCGGGGAACACGACCGTCGGACGTTCCGTCCCGAGCGGCACGAACTGGCCCTCGCTGCGGAATGTGCGGAATTGCTCGAGGGCCCAGCGGTGCATCTCGGGAGTGCGGGAGGTCAGCGTCTCTTCGGTCAGCAGCTGACGCGCGAAGGGACGCGGGGCGATCGGAAGCGGCTGCGCCGGCGCGGCGATCTCGCCAGGCAGCGTACTCGCTGGATATCCCCTGGTCTCGATCGGAAAGAGCGGCTGCCCGCTGGTTCTGTCGAAGAGGAACACGAAGCCGTGTTTCGTTGCCTGCGCGACGGCATCGATGCTGCGGCCGTTCCGGCGGACGGTCACGAGACTTGGCGGCGATGGAAGATCGCGATCCCAGATGTCGTGGTGGACCACCTGGTAGTGCCACAGCCGCCTGCCGGTCGCGGCTTCGAGCGCCACCAGCGAATTCGCAAACAGGTCGTCGCCAATCCGGTCCGCGCCGTAGAAGTCGCTGGCCGCGGACCCGGTCGGGACATAGACAATGCCGCGACGCTCGTCAAGCGCCATGCCGGGCCAGCTGTTCGCGCCACCTCCGTACGTCCAGGCCTTCGCGGGCCAGGTCTCGTATCCGGGCTCGCCCGGATGCGGAATCGTATGGAAGGACCAGCGAAGCGCTCCGGTCCTGACGTCGTATGCCCGCACGTCACCAGGGGACGTCGGCAGGGTCTCCCCTACTCGACCGCCCACGATCAGCAGATCTCGATAGACCACGCCGGGAGATGTGAGCCTGACGCCTTCGAACTGCGGATCGCGCCCCAGGTTCTGCCGGAGATCGATCCGTCCCTGCTCGCCGAAGGTGTCGATAGGGCGGCCGGTCGAGGCGGCGAGCGCGAAGATGTAATTTCCCACAGCTGCGAACACGCGGCGATCGGCGCCGGCTTCCCAGACCATCACACCGCGGTTGGGTCCCGTATCGGGAATCCCGGGATCGAAGGTCCACAGGTGAGCACCTGTGTCGGCTCTGATCGCGAAGGCCTTGTGGGAAGGCGTATAGCCATACAGGACATCGCCGACGATGACCGGCTGCGTCTGCATGGCGCCGGTCTCGCCCGTGTCGTACGTCCAGGCGACCTGCAGGCGCGTCACATTGGTGCGGTTGATCTGCCGGAGGCTCGAGTACCGGATCTGCTCCGGGCCGCCTCCGTAGGCGGCCCACCCGCGGTAATCGTGTCCCTGTGCGGAGAGTGTCAGCGCCAGGGCCGCGAGAACGGACGCTGCGATCGTGCATCCGAGAGGCACCGCCACAGTTCGGCGCGAGCCGAACACTCAGGCGTTTCCCTGAAGGAGCGGTTCCAGCGCGACGGTCTGTGGACCGTTCTCGTTGCAGAACGCGTAAGTGCTGTTGTCACCGCCGCCGTACATCGCGACGCCGGCGTGCTCGCCCTTGTTCGTCAGCACGTAGAAGTTGATGCCGAAGTTCGGCTCCCCGCGGCTGTTCAGGAGCCGCTTCTCGATGGTGTTGGTCTTGATGCGGCGGAGCGCCGCCATCCCCGCGTCCTTGGGGTGCGCCCCGCGCCGCAACTCTTCCACGACGAGAAACGAGCAGAGGTTGAACAGATTCGCCTCGCCGCGCCCGGTTGATCCCGCGGCGCCGACTTCGTTGTCGACGTAGAGCCCGGCGCCGAGAATCGGCGAGTCGCCGACGCGGCCCGGAATCTTGAACGCCAGGCCGCTCGTCGTCGTCACACCGCACACATCGCCCGCGGCGTTCACGCCGTTGCAGTTGATCGTGCCGTAGAAGTGACCCGGCTCGATCAGCCCGTCGGCGATCATCTGCCGCTCGATACTCCGGACGGCCTCCTGTTTCCGCGCAGGATCGAGGTAGTGGAGCGCATCGGTCTCGCGCTTCCACCGCACCCACGCGGCGCGTGATTTCTCGGTATTGAGGTCGTCTTCGATTTTGAACCCGAGGTTGCGCGCGAATTCCTGCGCGCCCTTGCCGACGATGAGATGGTGATCGGTCTCGTTCATGACGGCCCGCGCCACCGTCGAAGGCGTACGCACGCCTTCGAGCGCGGCGACGCCGCCGGCGCGCTTCCGCGGACCGTGCATGCAGCACGAATCGAGCTGGACGACTCCGTCGGCGTTCGGCAGGCCGCCATACCCGACGCTCGTTTCCTCGGGATCCAGCTCCACGATGTTGACGCCGGCGATCAGCGCATCGAGCACGTCGTCGCCCTTGACGAGCCGCGCGAACGCGGTCTCGACGCACGTGCGATCGCCGCCGTTCTTGAACAGGTGGCCGTTGGCAGACGCAATCACAACGGGCCTCACACGCCGTGCGGCGATGGCCGGCGCCTGTCCATAGACGGGGGCCGCGGCGGCCGCGAGGCCGGCCGCCGTGCCGGCAACGAACTCGCGGCGACTCACTTTGCGTGACATTCGTTCTCCTCGCTGCGGCGCCCGGAAAATGGGCACGCTCAACTTTACGGTAAGTGACGGCAAAATCAGGTTGACGCCGCAGCCGTCCGCGCCGGTGCCGTCAATCCAATAACTTAGCGTAAAGTTGAGTGTTTCAATTCCTGCCGTGAGCATCAGACATGTTTCGCTCGAGACCGTGCGCGAGGCGACGACTGTCGTGTACCGCGCGGCGCTGCGCACGCCGCTCGTCCGGCTCGACCTCCCGGGCCCGCACCGCGGACCTGAGCTCTTCCTGAAACTGGAAACGCTGCAGCCTATTGGATCCTTCAAGATCCGGGGCGCGCAGAACGCCGTCAGCCACCTCACGCCCACCGAGCTCGCGGGCGGCGTCTGGACGGTGAGCGCGGGAAACGCGGCGCAGGGCGTGGCGCTCGCGGCGCGCCTTGCCGGCGCGCGCTGCAGCGTCATGGTCATGGACACCGCCCCGCGCACGAAACTGGCCGCCATCGAGGCGCTCGGCGCGACGATCGTTCCGGCGAGTTACGACGAGTGCTGGCGGACGGTCGAGCAGCATGCGTCTACCCGGATGACCGGCACGTTCGTGCACCCGTTCGACAACGATCACTTCATCTCGGGCAACGGCACGCTGGGCCTGGAGATCCTCGAGGACCTCCCGGACGTGGACGCGGTCGTCGCCCCGGTCGGCGGTGGCGGACTCCTGGCGGGTGTCGGCTGCGTGATGCGCTCGCTGGGACCCTCGGTGCGCGTCTACGCCGCGGAACCCGCCACCGCGGCGCCGCTGGCCGAGTCGCTGCGCGCCGGAGCACCACGCCGCTTCGAGGCGTGGCAGGCCTCCTTCGTGGACGGCGCCGGCGGGCGCTCGGTGCTGCCCACGATGTGGCCGTTCCTGAGCGCGTGGGTCCACGAATCGCTGGTCGTGCCGCTCGACGACGCGGCGCGCGCGATGCGGCTGGTCGCCGAGCGCACCCACGTGATCGCCGAGGGGGCGGCGGCGTGCGCGGTGGCGGCGGCGCTCTCGCCGGAGCTCGCGGGGCGGGGGCACCGGAAAGTGGTCGCCGTCGTCTCGGGCGGCAACATCGACCTGGCGCGCTTCGCCGCGCTGACGGGGGCCTGCGGCTAGCGAGGATTATTCCCGCGATGCCCGCGTCTGTGGTGAAATACCTGTTTGTTTCCGGCGCGCGTCAGGGTCCTCGCGCCGGCTCCGCTGCTATGGAAGGGTACCTTGGATAAACTGACGACTCCCGCGATTCCGGAGCGGCTCCGCCGCCTGCCGGAAATCGCCATGGACCTGTGGTGGACCTGGAACGCGGCCGCACGCGACGTGTTCCGCCGGCTCGATTACCCGCTCTGGCGCCAGACCGCGCACAACCCGGTGCTGATGCTCACGCTCGTCTCACAGGAGGTGCTGAACGCGGCTGCCGCGGACGAGCGCTTCCTCAGCGTGTACGACGCCGCGAGCGACGCGCTCGATCTGGCGCGCACCGCGAAGCACACATGGTGGCACGAGCGCTATCCGGAGGCCCAGGGCCCGATTGCGTACTTCTCGGCCGAGTTCGCGCTGCACCAGTCGCTGCCGATTTATGCGGGCGGCCTCGGCGTGCTGGCCGGCGATCACTGCAAGGAAGCGAGCGACCTCGGCATTCCGCTCATCGGCGTCGGCTTCATGTATCCCCAGGGGTACTTCCACCAGAGCGTCTCGCCCGAAGGCTGGCAGCAGGAATCGTACGAACGCCTGACGTGGGGCCAGGCCCCGGTGGAACCGGCGCTCACACCCGACGCGAAGCCGTGCATCATCGCCGTGCCGCTGGGGAATCGCAGCGTGCTCGTGTCGGTCTGGCGCGTGAGGCTCGGGCGGGTCCAGCTGTTCCTGCTCGACACCGATCTCGAGGAGAACGCGCCGTGGGACCGCGAATTGTCGGCGCGCCTGTACGGCGGCGACCGTGAGACGCGCGTGCAGCAGGAAATCATCCTCGGGATCGGCGGCGTCCGGGCGCTCAAGGCGATGGGCTACTCGCCGGCGGCCTGGCACCTGAACGAGGGGCACGCCGCGTTCGTCGTCCTCCAGCGGATCCGCGATCTGATCGAGCGCGGTGACTCGTTCGAGTCGGCGCTGCAGG
>JBBWZJ010000013.1:0-11539 GCA_039648985.1 Acidobacteriota bacterium
ACCCCTGCCACCAGGCAGTTGAGCCGTGACAACCAGCTTGCAGGAGCATGTGGGGGCCCCCCTGTGCGGATCGTGTCACAGTGCGAAACCTGCAAAAACAGGCCTGTTTCAAGCTCTAGCCTCGCAAAACAGCGTATCTCTCCAGCGGCGGACCGGCCGTCGTGACAAAAAGCTTGGCTTTTCCACAGTTTTTTCCACAGTTGTGGAAAACTTCGGGGGGAGACCCTACGGCGCGCGCAAGGTGGGCGACTGTAGCACACGGATCGGACCCTCGACAAACGCCCCGGCCGGGTCGCCGGACGATTGACAATCGGCATGGCGGACCAGTAATATCGAAGTTTCTCTACTGAATCTATCCGCTGCAAGGGATCCGACAATGAGTGTGACGTTCCAGCCCAACGTGAGGCGCCGCAAGCGCACGCACGGTTTTCTCGTGCGCATGGCGACCAAGAACGGCCGACTGGTGCTCAAGCGCCGTCGCGCGAAGGGCCGCAAGCGCCTCACCGTCTCCTCCACCTAACCGGTCGCGGATTTCTCCGCCAGGAACCGCCATGCCGTCCGAGCGCTTCACGAAGGCCCGCCGGGTCCGTCGCCGGGGGGAATTCAAGCGGGTGTTCGATCTCTCACTCCGAATGAAGGGCCGTTATCTGACCGTCCTGATGGCTCCCAATCCCGCGGGAACCCGTCGGCTGGGCATCGTGGCGTCCCGGAAGCTCGGGGACTCGGTCCGGCGAAATCGCGCTAAACGATTGATTCGAGAGATATTCCGCCGTACAACCGACCAGGCCGGACAGGGGTTCGACGTCGTGGTGATTCCGCGCCGCGAATTGTTCGATGCCGCGTACGCGAGTCTCCAGCAGGACCTCTGCGGCGCCCTGAAGCGCTGCGCGGCGCGCCTGCCCCCCCTCCCCAATGACGCCCGCTGAGTTGTCGGTCGCACAGCGCCTGGCGCTCGGTCTGTTGCGGACGTATAAGGTCGCGTTCTCCCCGATGTTCGCCGGGTCCTGCCGGTTCTTGCCGTCGTGCTCCGATTACGCCGCCGAAGCGGTGGCCCGGCACGGCGTCCTTCGTGGATCCGTCATGGCGGCACGCCGGCTGGTGCGCTGCAATCCGTTCGGCGCCTCCGGGGTGGATCCGGTTCCGGGTGCGCGCACCGACGCCAGATAACGAATTTCATGGAAAAACGCGTTCTTCTCGCGGTCATCCTGTCCTTCGCCGTGCTCTACGGCTACCAGGCGCTGTACCCGCCGCCGAAACCGCAGCCGAAAACAGCGACCGCCAGCGGTCAGGCCGCCCCAGCCCCCGCCACCGCGACGGGAGCATCATCTCCCGCGGCGGCCACGGCTCCGCCTGCGGTGGCGCCGAGCGTCGCACCGCTCGTGGCAGACACGGCCGAACGGGAGATCACGTTCGAGAACGAATCGGTGATGGGGGTCTTCACTACCCGCGGTGGTGCGCTGAAAAGCTGGCGGCTCAAGAAGTATCAGGACGCGTCGCACCAGCCGCTCGAGCTCATTCCCGCGAACGTGCCTGCGGGGACTCCGAGGCCATTCACGTTGTCGGTTCAGGATCCCGCCGTCGCCGCGACTCTGGCCCAGGCGCTGTTCAAACCAAGCGCAACGGAGGTCAGGGTGACCTCGGCGCCGGCCAGCCTGACGTTCGAGTACGAGGATGCGAGTGGATTGACGGCGCACAAGGAGTTCTCGTTCGCGCCGGGCTCTCCCTACGTCATCGGCTTTTCCGCGACCGTGACGCAGGGAGGCCGGGAGCTCCCGCCGACTGTGCAATGGGGCCCCGCGCTGGGGAGCGGCGTCGTGGCGAGCTCGCGGACCTACAACCCGCCACCGCAGCCGATTTTCTACCGGGATGGCAGCGTGAGCCGCATCGCGGCCGCGAAGGTTTCGACAAGCGCCTCGCAGGACGGCGTCTTTGGGTTTGCGGGCGCGGACGACCACTACTTCCTCACCGCGATCGTCGCACCCGGTCAGCCGCTGCATCTCGATTACGGGCAACTCGCGGTCCCGGTGCCGGGGGGCGAGAACACGGTGGCGCACTTCATCGAGTGGTCAGCGCGGTTCACCGCCTCGCCGAAGGGCGCGCGCTTCTTCGCCGGCCCGAAGGACTTCGACGTCCTCGCCGCGGTCGACCGCGACCTGGTTCGCTCGATTCATTTCGGCATCTTTGCGTGGCTGGTCGTGCCGCTCCTGCACGCGCTCAAGTGGGTGGACGGCTTCGTCGGGAATTACGGCTGGTCGATCATCATCCTGACGGTCCTCATCAACCTTGCGATGTTCCCGCTCCGGCACAAGAGCGTGGTGTCGATGCGGCGGATGCAGGAGCTGCAGCCCGAGGTGAAGGCGATCCAGGATCGCTATGCCAAGCTGAAGGTCACGGATCCCGCGCGGCAGAAGATGAACACGGAGATGATGAGTCTCTACCGCGAGCGCGGGGTGAACCCGGCGAGCGGCTGCGTCCCGATGTTGCTGACGCTGCCTGTGCTCTTTGCGTTCTACTCGATGCTGTCGGTGGCAATCGAGCTTCGCGGTGCGCCGTTCGTGGGCTGGATCCGCGACCTCTCGGTGCACGATCCGCTCTTCATCACCCCCGTGCTCATGGGCATCACGCAGTTCGTGCAGACGCGGATGACGCCGTCCACCGCGGATCCCATGCAGCAGAAGATGATGATGTTCATGCCGATCATCTTCATGGCGATGTTCATCTGGGCGCCGAGCGGCCTCGTGCTCTACTGGACGACCAGCAATCTGTGGGCGATCGGCCAGCAGGCGTTCACGAACCGCCTCATCGGCCCGCCAGCCAAGCACACGGTCCGGCCGGCAGCGGAGCGCCGCGTGAAGAACGCCGGGGGCGGCAAGACGGACCAGGCCAAGGAGCAGAAATAGTGGAGCTGCAGGATCGCGTCCTCGAGTTCACGCGGCAGACCGTCGCGGCGATGGGGATCGCGGCGGAGGTCGCGATCGTGGACACACCCGACAGCGTCCGCGTCGAGATCTCCGGCGAAGGGAGCGAGGCGCTGCTCCGGAAGCGCGCCGAGGCGCTCGACGCGCTCCAGCAGATCGTGAACATCGCGTTCCGGCGCGAACTGCAGGACGACCGATCGTTCGTCGTCGACTGCATGGACTACCGCAAGGCCAAGGACGCGGAGCTCCGGCAGATGGCGCGCTTCATGATGGAGAAGGCGAAGTCGTCCGGTGCGGCCCAGGAGATGGGACCACTCAATCCTTACGCCCGGCGGCTCGTCCACCTGACCGTGGCGGAAGATCCGCAGATGTCCTCCGAGAGCATCGGCGACGCGGTCATGAAGACCGTGATCATCTCCGTGAGGGCGCGCACGTAGACGGGCAGAGCGCTCGAACCGACATCAGTTCCACCCTCGAGAGATGTTCAATCCCGACGACACGATCGTGGCGATTGCCACGCCTGCGGGTCGAGGCGGGATCGGCGTGGTGCGGGTGAGCGGACCACGGGCGTCGGAGATCGCCTCCAGCCTTTCAGAAATCCGGGGACCGCTCGAACCGCGGCACGCGACGTTGTCGCGGATCGTCGCGAACGGCGTGGCGGTGGATCGGGCCGTCCTGACGTTCTTTCCGTCCCCCCATTCGTACACCGGCGAAGACGTGCTCGAGATCAGCGCGCACGGCAGCCCGGTTCTCCTCGAGGCGATCGTGCGGGCGTCAGTGCAGGCCGGGGCGCGGCTGGCGGAGCCGGGCGAGTTCACCTTCCGCGCCTACCTGCGCGGCCGGATCGATCTCGTTCAGGCGGAGGCCGTGCGGGATCTCGTCGACGCGGTCACGCCGCTGCAGGCCAGGGCGGCCTTCGACCAGCTCGAGGGAACGCTGACGACGAGGATTGCGGCCATTGATGCGGCGCTGTTCGACGTGAGCGCGCGGCTGGAGGCATCGCTCGATTTCGCGGACGAGGGGTATCACTTCATCGAACCATCGGCGGCAGCGTCCGAGATCGAAGCCGTCGGCCGCTCGATTGACGCGCTCCTCGCGGACGCCGCGCGCGGACGCCTCGTGCGGGACGGCGCGCAGGTCGTCATTCTCGGCCGCCCCAACACCGGCAAGTCCAGCCTCTTCAATCGCCTTGCGGGGGCTGCCCGGGCGATCGTCACCGACGTTGCAGGGACGACCCGCGATCTCGTGACCGAGGTGGTGGATCTGGACGGCATCGCCGTGACCCTGGTGGACACGGCGGGGCTCCGGGCCATGGCGGCGGACCCGGTCGAGCTCGAAGGCATTGCGCGCGCCGATGCGGCGCGGCAGGTCGCCGATCTTGTCGTGGTGGTGCTCGATGGATCCGCGCCGCTGGAGCACGATGATCGGGACCTCGTCTTGAGCACCGCGGGCGCGCGGCGGGTCATCGTGCAGAACAAGTCCGATCTGCGGAGGGCGTGGCTCCCCTCCCAGATTGCCGTGCCGCTCGTGCCTGTGTCGGCGCGTACTGGGGAGGGATTCGGCGAGCTGCGGGCGGCGATTGTCGCGGAGCTCTCGGGGAGCGAACGGCTGCGCGACACGCCGGCGCTCACGAACATGCGGCATGTCGAAGTACTGACGAGGGCCCGCGCGGCGCTCGGGCGCGCCGCGGTCGCGGCGGCCGCCGGCACGCCCGAGGAGTTCGTCGCCGCGGACCTCGGCGAGGCGCGCGCATACCTCGAGGAGGTCACGGGCGCGCGGACGCCCGAGGACGTCCTCGGCGCGATCTTCAGCCGGTTCTGCATCGGAAAGTAGTTTGCAATGCAAAGTAGCTTTGACGTCATCGTCATCGGCGCGGGGCATGCCGGGGTGGAGGCGGCGTGGGCGGCGGCGCGCCTCGGGCGGCACGTCGCGATCTGCACGCTGTCCGGCGGGACGATTGCGCACATGCCGTGCAATCCGGCCGTCGGGGGAACGGCGAAGGGGCATCTGGTCCGCGAAATCGACGCGCTTGGCGGCCTCATGGCCCGGGCCATCGACGCCACCGGCATCCAGTTCAAGATGCTCAATACCAGCCGGGGACCGGCGGTCTGGTCGCCCCGCGCGCAGGCGGACAAGCGGCGCTACTCCGCGTGGGTGAAGGAGGCGCTCGAGAGCCAGCCCGGCATCCACTGGATCTACGGTCGCGCCGGACGGATCCTCGCCGATTCATCCGGCATCACGGGGCTGGAGCTCGAAGACGGGCAGCGGTTCGGCTGCCGGGCGCTAATCGTCACGACGGGCACATTTCTCAACGGTCTCATCCACGTCGGGCGCGAACAGCAGCCGGCAGGCCGCGCGGGCGAGCCCCCGTCGTGCGAGCTCGCCGAATCGCTGAAGTCGTTCGGCTTCAAGTGGGGGCGCCTCAAGACCGGGACCCCGCCGCGCCTTGACCGGCGAAGCATTGATTTCTCCGTGTTCACGCCGCAGCGGGGGGACGATCCCCCGATCCCGTTCTCGCTGATGACGCACACGATCGACAGCCCCCAGATCGAGTGTCACCTGCTTCACACCACCGAACGGGTGCACGACCTGGTGCGCCGCAACATTGATCAGTCGCCGCTCTTCAACGGACAGATTCGCGGCGTCGGCCCCCGGTATTGCCCCTCGCTCGAAGACAAGATCATGCGGTTTCCACACCGCGAGCGGCACCAGATCTTCCTCGAGCCAGAAGGGTTGGACGTCCACGAAGTCTATGTGAACGGCTTTTCGATGAGCCTTCCGGCGTCGCTGCAGACCGATCTCGTCCATGCGCTTCCCGGGCTCGAAGAGGCCAAAGTGCTGCGTCCCGGGTATGCGGTCGAGTACGATTTCATCCAGCCGACGGAGCTCCGGCCGACGCTCGAGACGCGGCGAGTGCCGGGCCTGTTTCTCGCCGGCCAGATCAATGGCACGTCCGGGTACGAGGAAGCCGCGGCGCAGGGGCTCATTGCCGGGATCAATGCCGCGCGGAGAGACGCCGGTCAGCCCTTCACTCTCGCCCGCGGCGAGGCTTACATCGGGATCCTCGTGGACGACCTCACGACGACCGGATGTCTGGAGCCGTACCGGATGTTCACGTCGCGAGCTGAGCACCGCCTGCTGCTGCGGGTGGACAACGCGGATCTCCGGCTGACCCCTCGCGGGCGCGCGTGCGGGCTCGTGGACGACGAGCGGTGGGAGAGGTTTGCGAAGCGGCAGGAAAGATTCCGTCAGAACTGTGCAACCGTGCATCGCTCCGTTGTCGCCCTCCCGACGGGCGAGCGGGTTCCGGCGGCGCGGGCGCTCCGGCAGCCGGAGATTCGGCTCGAGTCGCTGCGGCAATCGGGTCAGCTGTCGCTCGTGACCGATGCCCGCGACCTCGCGATTGACCTCGCCAGCGTGGAGACCGAGTTCAAGTACGAGGGATATCTGAAGCGGCAGGCGATCGCTGTCGATCGGCAGCGGACGCAGGAGGGGCGGATCATCCCGGAGGGGTTCGTGTTCGCCGGGATCCCGGGGCTCTCGCGCGAGATGGTCGAGCGGCTCTCCCATCTCCGCCCCGCGACCCTGGGACACGCATCCCGCATTCCCGGCGTCACTCCGGCAGCCGTCGCGCTCATCGCCAGCTGCATTCGGAACACGCACACGGCGTCCGTCTGATAATCTGACGAGGTGGCAGCCCGCGACCTCCGAACCCGATTGACCCGCCGGGCGGGCAAGTCAGGGATTTTTCTGCCCGACGATCTCTCCGAGCGTCTGCTCACCTATTACGAGCTGCTCGCCCACTGGAACCGGAAGATCAACCTCACCGCGCTGGACGACCCGGACCAGGCGATCGACCGCCTGCTCCTGGAGCCCATTCTCGCGGCGCGACATCTCCCCTCCGTCGACCTCCACCTGATGGACGTGGGCTCCGGCGGCGGCTCGCCGGCCATCCCGCTGAAGCTCGCTTCCCCGCTGTCACGGCTCACCATGGTGGAAGTGAAAGCGCGGAAGTCAGCCTTCCTGCGCGAGGCCATTCGTGCCCTCGAGCTGTCAGACACCATCGTCGAGACCAGCCGTTACGAGGAGCTCCTTGCCCGGCCCGAGTTGCACGAGTCGGTAGGCGTGCTGTCGCTCCGGGCCGTTCGCGTGGAGCTCCGAAGCCTGATGACGCTGCAGGCGTTTCTCCGCCCTGGCGGGTCGATGTTCATGTTTCGCGGGCCAGGGGGCCCGAAGGAACCCCAGTCCGTGCCTATGCTGCGGTGGGTTGACACGTATCCCCTTGTCGAATCTCTGCAGAGCCGACTGACGATCCTTCAGAAGGCGGCGTTCTAGGGGCGGTCCGGCTTCGCCACCGGCTTCCGGCTACCCCCTGACAGCTTGGCGCTGCCAACTGTCAGCTTCAGCTATCAGCTGCCAGAATTCCGGCAGGCGTCAACCTCAGGCCACGTTCCACGTGGAACATCCCGGAGTCCTTGGCCGCGAACCTCCCGGCACGAGAGCCGCGGCAAGGGAGCCGCGCTGGCGGGAAGCTGGCCGCCGGGCGCGGAAGCTGGGAGCTGGAAGCTGGAAGCGGGCAGCCGAGAGCCGAGCCTGAAAGCCCCATCCCCCCATTGCGTCCCCCCGCTTGGGAGCGGTATGCTTCACTCCCTTCAATTGAGCAAAAGAGCCGAGATAGGTTATTTGACCTAATGACCGCCCGCATCCGCGCCGTCGCCAATCAGAAGGGCGGCGTCGGGAAGACGACAACGGCCATCAATCTGGCGGCCTCGCTGGCCCTCGCTGACCAGCGCGTGCTGCTCGTGGACATGGACCCCCAGGCGAACTTGACGAGCGGCGTCGGGCTCAAGGGGCAGACCGCCGCCGGCGGGACCGTCTACCAGGCGCTCACCACTGATGTCACGGACCCGTCGGCGTTCCTGCTCGCGACGAGCGTCGCCGGACTCTCCCTCATCCCCGCCGACCGGAATCTCACGGGCGCCGAGATCGATCTCGTGCCCCTGCCGCAGCGGGAGCAGCGGCTCCGGCGCGTGCTCGACCGCCTCAGGACGGACTTCGACTACATCTTCATCGACACGCCACCCTCGCTCGGCCTCCTCACGCTGAACGCGCTCGTCGCGGCCGACGCGGTGCTCATCCCGCTCAACTGCGAGTACTTTGCCCTCGAGGGGCTCGCCGATCTCGTCGCCACGCTGCGCCGGGTCCGCGCCGCCTTCAACCCGACGCTCGACATCGCCGGCGTGTTGATGACGATGTACGACGACCGGACGAACCTGGGGCAGCAGGTCGCCCGCGACATCAGGGCCTTCTTCGAAGAGCGCGTCTACGATGTCGTCATCCCGAGGAACATCCGCCTGGGCGAGGCCCCGAGTCACGGTCTGCCCGCGATCGTCTACGACGTCAAATCACGCGGCGCCGAAGCGTACCTGGCGCTGGCGCGCGAGGTCCTCTCGCGCGACGGCGCTCCCCTTGCCGCCAGTACGGAGCAGCACCATGGTTGAAAAGCGACCCGCTCTCGGGCGCGGCCTGTCCGCCCTCATTCCCGACACGCTCCCGAGCGGCCCCGGCGCCGCCGACCGCAGCCTGGACGTCGACAGCGATCTGCTTCGCCCGAACAGGTTTCAGCCGCGCACGACGATGGACGAGGAGAAGATCGAGGAGCTGGCCCGATCCATCCGCGCCAACGGCATCATTCAGCCAATCGTGGTCCGCAAGATCGAGGAGGGCTACGAGATCATCGCGGGTGAGCGCCGGTGGCGCGCGTCCCAGCGCGCAGGGCTCCTCAAGGTGCCCGTGGTCGTGCGCGAGATTCCGGAGGAGCGCCTGCTCGCGGTGGCGCTCATCGAGAACATTCAGCGCGAGGACCTCAATCCCATCGAAGAAGCCACGGCGTACCGGCGCCTCGTGGACGAGTACCGGCTCACGCAGGAACAGATCGCCGACGCCGTCGGCAAAGAGCGCTCGTCGGTCGCGAATTTCCTGCGCCTCCTGAAGCTGCCGCAGGAGCTTCGCGCCTGCCTCGGCTCCGGCACGCTCTCGATGGGACATGCGCGCGCGCTGCTCGGTCTGGCCGACGAAGCCGCCCAGCTGCGCGTCGGACGTGACGTGATCGCCAGGAGCCTTTCGGTCCGTGAGACGGAGGCCCTCGTCAAGCAGGGGGGGCAGCCGGCCGCCGACAAACCCGCGCCGGTCGAGAAGGACGTCCACACGCGCGCGGCTGAAGAGCGGCTTCGCTTCACGCTCGGAACGCGCGTACGAATCGCCCGCAAGCGGAAAGGCGGAACGATCGAAATCGACTTCGCCTCCGAAGAGGAGCTGAACCGCCTCTACGAAGCGCTCACCGAATCGTGAGCGCGCTCCGCCCGTTCGCGCCTGCGGCGCGCCACGCATCGCAACTGGGCACTGGCGACTGGGAACTGCACCGGCCACCTGCGAGGTGACCGTAATGCCGAAGGCACACACGAGGAGAGAATGCGCCGTCTGACAGACTACGCCGCCTGCGCCGGTTGAGCGAGCAAGCTCGCCGCCGGCGAGCTCGCCCAGGTGCTGGGCGACCTGCCCGTCCACCACGACGACCGGGTCCTCATCGACTATCGGACCTCGGACGATGCAGGTGTGTACAGGCTTGACGAGCACCGCGCGCTCGTCCAGACGGTGGATTTTTTCACCCCCATCGTCGACGATCCGTTCGTCTACGGGCAGATCGCGGCCGCCAACGCGCTGAGCGATGTGTACGCGATGGGCGGGCGTCCCCTCACGGCCCTCGCGATCGCCGCGTTCCCACTCGATCTCGATCGCGGAGTGCTCCAGCAAATCTTCGCCGGCGGGCTGGACAAGCTTCGCGAGGCGGGAGTCGCGCTCCTCGGCGGGCATACGGTGCAGGACCCCGAGGTCAAGTTCGGCTATGCGGTGACGGGGGAAGTGGATCCGGCCCTGGTGCTCGCGAACGGCGGGGCGATACCCGGGGACGTCCTGCTCCTGACCAAACCAATCGGCACCGGGATCATCGCCACGGCCCTGAAGTTCGATCGCGCGCCGCAGGCGGCCATTGCTGCGGCCGTGCGCGCGATGACGACGCTCAACCGGGCCGCGGCGGAGGCGATTGTGCCCTACGGCGCATCGGTGCATGCGTGCACGGACATCACCGGTTTCGGCGTCATCGGCCACGCGGCCGAAATGGCGGCGGCGAGCCGCTGTTCGCTGGAGATCAATGCGGCCCGCGTGCCGATCATCGAGGGCGCGCGTCAGCTGGTCCAGGGGAACATCCCGGGAGGGGGACGCACGAACCGGGAGCATTTCGGTCCCGGCGTCGCAGCCGTGGCGGGGCTGCCGCCCGAGCTGCTCGACCTGCTCTACGACCCGCAGACGTCCGGCGGGCTGCTGCTGGCCATCGATCCGGCGGCCGCCGACCGGGTGCGCGGCGCGCTCGTGGCCGCCGGAGTGCCGGCCGTCGCGATCGGGCGCGCCCTCCCGGCCGTCGACGCGGCCATTCTCATCACCTGACCGAGCGGCTCCGTCGTTGCGCGGGGCTCAGCCCGAGTGGTATAAATCAATGTTTGGTTTGCCGCGCAAATGCGCGGCCGGGCGCCCATCAGCGCGTTCCTCGGAGGTACCGTGCTCCCGGATCCGTCCTCGGTCGTGTGGGTCATCTTCTTCGTGCTGCTGCTGACGGCCCTCCTGAACCGGCTGCTCTTCAAGCCTGTGCTGGCAGTCATGGAGGCGCGCGCGCGCGCAGTCACGTCGGCGCGGGAACTGGCCGAACGTTCGGCGAACGAGGCGCGCCTGGCGTCTGCCGAGTTCGAGAAGAAGACCGCGGACGCGCGGGCGGAGCTCTACCGGCAGATGGACGACATGCGCCGTATCGCGATGCAGGAGCGGGCCGAAATCCTGGCGCGCACCCGCGCCGAGGCGCAAGCGGAAATCACGGCGGCATCCGCGCGACTCGCGGCCGAAGCCGAACAGGCCCGAGCCCGGCTCGATGCCGAGGCGGACGCGCTCGGTGCGGCCGTGGCCGAACGCATCCTTGGCCGTAAGGCCTCCTGATCTCTGTCAGCTGACAGGTAGTGTCCACCGCATGAGATTCGAGAGTCTTCACAGCCCGACACGGCTCCGGGTCGCGCACGGCGCCGTGGTGGTGTGGCTGTCGTGTGTCGCGCCGGCGGTGTCGTACGCCGCCGTGCCGCAGCGCGAGCCGGCCGCGGCGGCTGCAGGCGAGAGTGACGCGCCCAACGAGCAGACCGGGCTCCAGACCGTCGCGAAGCTCGCGAACTTTGCCGTGCTTGCCGGCGTGCTCGTGTATTTCCTGAGGGCGCCCATCGCGCGGCACCTGTCGAGCCGCGCGTCGGCGATTCGCGAGGATCTCGTGACCGCGGCGGCGATGCGGGCGGCCGCGACGGAGCAGCTCGCCCAGATCGATCGCAAGCTGAAGACCCTGCCGGCGGAGCTCGAGGCGCTCAAGGCGCAGGGCGCGCAGGACGTCGCAGCAGAGCAGGCCCGCATCGAACAGGCGGCGGCGGCCGAGCGCGAGCGGCTGCTCGAGCAGACGCGCCGCGAGATCGACATGCGCCTGCGGGTCGCCCGTCGCGAGCTGACGGCGCATGCAGCGCAGCTGGCCGTGAACG
>JBBWZJ010000026.1:0-10105 GCA_039648985.1 Acidobacteriota bacterium
TCGACCGTTGGCTGCCGCTACAATGCGGGGCCATGCACATGCGCTGGGGCTGCTGCGCTGTCGTCGCCGCGGTGTGGGCATCCCTCGGCGCCGAGGCCTCAGCGCAGTCCGCCCTCGCCGGCGACCCCATTGCCATCACACGCGCCGCGGGCCCCATTGCCATCGACGGCAACCTCGACGACCCGGGCTGGCAGGGCGCCGTGCGGATCGACCGCTGGTATGAAGTGAATCCGGGGGACAACACCGAGCCGAAGGTCCGCAACGTCGGCTATCTCACCTACGACGACCGCTACTTCTACGCCGGCTTCGAATTCGAGGATCCCGATCCATCCGCAATCCGCGCACCCTACGCCGATCGCGACAACATCGGCAACGGCTACGACGATTACGGCGGCGTCGTGATCGACGCGCGGCACAGCGGGCACACGGCGACGTTCTTCGTCGTGACGCCTCGAAACGTCCAGTACGACTCCGTCACGGACGATGCGTCGGGGGAGGACTCGTCGCCGGACTTCTTCTGGGCCTCCGCGACGCGGACGACCGCGCGCGGCTGGACGCTCGAGATCCGGATCCCGTTCACCTCGCTGCGGTATCGCAACGTCGACCCGCAGACCTGGGGCATCCTGCTCTATCGCAACTACCCCCGCGATCGGCACTACCAGTTCTTCTCCGCCCGGATTCCGCGGGGCAGCAACTGTCTGGTGTGCCGGTCCAACGCACTGACGGGGCTTCAGCACCTGCCCGGGGGAGGTCATCTCGTCGCGGCCCCGTATGCGAGCGCGAGCGAGATCGCAAAGCCCCACGACAAACCGGGGTCGCCGCTCGTCAGCGCGCCGGTGAGGCCACACGCGGGACTCGACGTCAAGTACACGCCGAACGCCGACAACGTGCTCGACTTCACGCTCAATCCCGACTTCTCGCAGATTGAGTCCGACACGGCCCAAATCACGGCGAACGAACGGTTCGCGCTCTTCGTGCCAGAGAAGCGGCCGTTCTTTCTCGAAGGCGTGGACCTGCTGCAGACGCCCATCCAGGCGGTCTATACGCGGACAATCCTGTCCCCCGACTGGGGCGGGCGGATCACCGGCAAGCAGAACAACGTGCGGTACACGCTGCTCCTGGCGAGCGACAAGGGGGGCGGCAGCGTCGTCCTGCCGGGGCCCAACGGGTCCGACCTCGCGACGCAGGATTTCAAGTCCACGGACGTGGTCGGGCGTGTGAAGCGCGACATCGGGCTCTCGTCGGTGGGCATGCTGTACACCGACCGCGAAGGACGCGGCGCGGCGACGTCGGATGCCGGCGTCGCGACGAACGGATACAACCGGGTGGTGGGCCCGGACTTTCAGTGGCGTCCATCGGGGAGCGATGCCGTCACGGGGCAACTGCTCTACAGTGCGACCCGGACACCCCGCCGGCCGGACCTGTCGACCGAGTGGACCGGGCAGCGGCTCGGGGGCCACGCGGGCTCCATCAACTGGTTGCACACGACCCGGCACGCGGACTGGTACGGCGCGTATCAGGATCTCGCGGACGGGTTCCGCGCGGATAACGGCTTCGTCCCGCAGGTGGGCGTCCGAGTGGTCAGCGGCGCAGGGGGCTGGACGATGCGGCCCAAGGGATTCCTCTCGCGCGTGCGGACCTTCTTGACCGCCGATCACCACGCGGATCGGACGGGCGCGCTCGTCAGCCGCGAGGTCATGCCGGGCATCGGCATGGACACGCGCTGGGACGGCTTCATGCAGTTTCGGTTCATGGACGACCGCGTGCGGGCCGGCGACGCGCTCATCGGCCGCCGTCAGTTCGGCTACGCGTTCCGAATCAGCCCCTCACGCCGGATCACGCGTGTCGCGCTCGACGGGACTACCGGGCAGGAAGTGGACTTCGCCAACGCGCGACCCGGCACCGGCTCGACTATCAACCTCAACGTGCGGCTCAATCCGACGCAGCACCTGGAACTGGCTGGCGTGGAGAGTCAGCGCGTCCTCGACGTGCACGACGGACCGGCGGCAACGGGCCGTCTGCTCACGTCGCGCGTGTCGCGGCTGAACGGCACGTACAACTTCACGGCGCGCCTCTTCGTTCGCGCGATCGCGCAGTCGACGAGCACCACCCGCAATCCCCGGCTATTTCGTACGGCGATCGACGCGAAGGCGAGCAACTTCAGCGGGTCGGCGCTCGTCGCCTACAAGGTGAACTGGCAATCCGTGCTGTTCATCGGGTACGGCGACAATCGCGAGCTCGTGGCCGACCGCTCCCTCACACCAAGCGACAGGCAGTTTTTCGTGAAGATCTCGTACGCCTTCCAGCACTGAGGCCAGCAGCCCTGACGGCGGACAGCGTTCGCTCACGGCAGCCGTCGATCGAGGCGGGCTTGTCAACGGCCTCAGTCTCTCGATCCGTGGTCTGCCCGGAACGGCCCCGGCAGCGCGCGCTCCGCCTTGTCGGAGAGCTCGGATTCGTGGCGCCGCACGAACATCAGGAACACGATCACGGTCGCGGCGCCCACAACCAGCGCGAGAATCGCGGCCGGACGGGTCAGGCGCCGCACGTGTTCCCCGAGCGAGTAGGCTGCGAGCCCGTAGACGCTCGCCCACACCACACCGCCCGCCGCATTGAAGAAGAGGAACCGCTGCCAGTCCATGCCCGTGACACCGGCGAGCGGCGCCGCGAGCGCACGCAGGACCGCGATGAACCGCCCGAAGAACACCACCTTCCCGCCGTGTCGAAGGAACAGGTATTCGCCGAGCTTCACGCGCCGCGCATTCAGCCGCAGCAACGGTCCATACCGCACGAGCAGCGCGGCGCCCACACGACGGCCGATCACGAACCCGAGGTTGTCGCCCACGATGGCGCCTGCGGCGGCCGATGCGATCACGAGGCCGATGCGCAGGTCGTGCGTCGTCCCCGCGTAGATCGCAGCCGTCACGAGCACGGTCTCGCCCGGCGCCGGTATGCCCATGCTCTCGAGCGCCACGACGGTACCGACCACCCAGTAACCGCCCGCGGCGACCAGGTGATTGAGCGTGTCGGCTAGCGGCATGGGCGCGTCTCCCGCGCGGCGACGCGCGCGTCGATTGGTGGAGACGACGAGCGGGCGGACGTCACGCGCACGAGGACCGCATCATTCGGCGGCAGCCCTCGTCATCCAGTTCGTCAGGACGCGGATGGGCGCCGACGTGACATCGTGCACGGGCACGCGCACGAGGAAGCGCTGCCCATCGGCTGTCACGTCGTAGTTGCTCAAATACGGATCCCCGGGCGGCGCGACGTGGACGTGGAAGAGCGGCCGCGGAGCGGCAGGGCCGCCGGCGAACGCGACCTCGGTAAGTGACGAGTCAGACGAGATGTAAAAGAGCTCGCGGCTGTCGCCCCTCCAGCGCGGATCGGTGCCACCGCCCGCCGAGACCTGCCACCGGATCGCCGCGTCAGCAAGGCTGCGAATGTAGACCTCCGGGCGGCCGCTCTCGAGCGAGGCGTACGCCAGCCATCGTCCGTCCCGTGAAACCTGCCCCTGCATCTCGTCGAATCGCGTCTTGACCAGGGGCTTCGAGCTTTTCCCGTCCGCCGAGAGCAGCCAGATATCCGAACCGGTGTCCTCGGCATACGTGTGGTACACGATCGCCTGGCCGTCCGGCGTCCAGTCGGTCGGGTACTTCGCGTTGGGGCTCTGGAACAGGAGTGTGTTCGGGCCCGAGCCGTTCGCCGCTTTCTCGTAGATGTCGTGGACGCCGCCCTGGTTCGACCGGAACACGAGCCGCTGACCGTCAGGTGACCAGACCGGCGAGGCGTCTGTCGCCGCGTCGTACGTCAGACGTGACTTGGCGCCTCTCGCGAGATCGAGGACGTGGAGGTCCGGGCGATGCGTGCGCGTATCCACCTCCGCGACCGCGAGATCGCCGCCCTGCGGCGACAGGCGGAAATCCGCGCAGGCTGTCGGTGCGCCGATCGATGACGCGCGCCGGCCGTCGCGGTCGAACCAGACGAGCTCCGCTGTCGCCGCGCCGCTGGCGTAGGCGAGCAGCCCGTTGCGATCGGCCGAGAACGCCGCGTAGAAGTTGCTGGAACTCGCCACGGGGGCGACAACCGGCGTGGCTTCTCCGACCAGGCGCCCGCGCCCCGCGTCGAGGCGCGCGGCCATCAGCGACTCGTCGGCGACGAACAGGAGGTGGTCGGGAGCGACGAACGCCGCACTGGCTGCCGTCGCGGCGAGCTTGTGCGTGTCGCTCGTGTCGAGATCGCCCAGGTAGATGCCATGTCCATCAAACCTCGTGCTCTGGACGAAGTAGATGAAGTGCCGGTCGTCCGCCAGGAACTGCGGCCATCTATGTGACACGTGGTGGCCGGCGGTGTCCAGGTGTGTGACCGGCGAGGGCGTCCCCCCGGCGGCCGGAATCCTGTACACCGCATCCTGCGTCTGAGGCGCAAAGAGGATCACGCCGGCCCGGCTCCAGGTACCGCCACGCCCATGAGGCGCCGCCGCGAGCACGCGCGCAGGCCCGCCCGCGAGGTCCACGCGCATGAGGGAGGCATTCGCAAAGAATCCGACCGACGCACTGTCGGGCGACCAGAACGGATACTCGGCACCCTGCGTCCCCGGCACCGGGTGCGCGTCCACCGCGCCGAGTGGCCGCACCCAGAGCTGCGGCGCATCCGTGCCTGAGTACGCCACGAAGACGAGCCGGCGGCCGTCAGGCGACAACGCGAACTGCGGACTGGGGACTGACGCGGGCGTCGGGGTGAAGCCGCCCCTTTCCGGCGGGAACACTTCGAAGGCGAACGGGGCTCCCTGCACGGCGCCGGGACGAGAGAGTCGGCCGGCCGCGAACATGAGCGCGGCGATCCCGAGCGCGGCCGCAACGGCAGGCAGCACGACCGCGCGGCGCGGCCGGGCCGTCATCGGGGCGCCGTCCTCCGGCGCGCGAGCCAGCCAGCGGAGCACCTCCACAACGTCACCCGCCGCCTGCCAGCGGGTCGCCGGAGTTTTTGCGAGGCACTTCTGCACGACCCAGTCGAGCGAACGCGGAACCTCTGGACGCACGCTCGACGCGGCCGGCGGCGTGGACCGCAGCAGCTCCGAGATGACATCGGCCGCGGTGCTCCCCTCGAACGGGCGTCGTCCCGTCGCCATCTCGTAGATCACGACGCCAAGCGAGAAGAGATCGCCTGACGGCTCCGCATCGCTGCCTTCGAGCCGCTCCGGTGCGAGATAGTGCACCGTGCCGAGAAGCGTGGTGTCGGAGTCCAGGGACGTGTCGCGTGAGGGGCTGTGCGCGATCGGGAGAGCTCCGGCCGATACCGATCCGAATGTCGCGAGCCCGAAGTCCAGGACCTTGACGCCCGCGGCGGTCAGCATGATGTTCGCCGGCTTCAGGTCGCGGTGGACGACGCCGTGCCTGTGTGCATGATCCAGCGCTTCCGCGATCTGGATGGCGTGGCGGATCACTTCCCAGAGAGGCAGCGGCCCGCGGGCGATGCGCGCCGCCAGCGTCTCCCCCTTCACGTACTCCATCACGAGAAACGGGATCCCGTTCTCGCGGCCGACGTCGTGCAACGCGCAGATGTGCGGATGATTCAGCGCGCCGACCGCACGCGCCTCGCGCTCGAGGCTGTCGTCGGTGAAAGCCCGGGCGGCCGAACCGGCCACCACCTTGATGGCGACGGTACGCTCGATCCGCGTGTCCCGCGCACGGTAGACCTCTCCCATGCCGCCGGCGCCGACGGTCGCGACGATCTGATACGGACCAAGTCTCGCACCGGGGTTCAACGCCATGCGGCCGTTGCACCCATGGTACCGCCTCTTCCCGGGCGGTGATCAGCGGCGGGCAGACAGGCCCTTGAGCTGAAGGTTCCGGAGCAGACGATGGAGGTAGGTGGGATTGATGCCGAGCAGCCGCGCGGCGGCGGTGTAGTTGCCCCCGGCCCGGTCGATCGCGCCGAGAATCAGGCGGCGCTTCGTTTCGAGCACGGTCTGGTGAAATGCGGCCACGGCGCCGCCCGGGAGCGAGGGTGAGGCGTCCACGATGGTCTCGGGCAGATCGTCGGCGACGATCCGGCCGCTGTTGCCAAGGACGAGCGCCCGCTCGATCGCGTTCTCGAGCTCACGGACGTTGCCGGGCCACTGATACGCGCACAGGGCTTCCATCGCTTCGCGCGAGAAATCGACAGGCCGCCCCTTGCTGTACCGCGCGGCAAAATGCGCCGCGAGCAGCGGCACGTCCGCACGCCGCTCGCGCAGCGGTGGCATCGTCAGGGTCACCACGTTCAGCCGGTACCAGAGATCCTGCCGGAAGCGGCCCGCTGCGACGTTCGCTTCCAGATTCTGGTTCGTCGCGGCGACGACACGCACGTTGACCTTGATGACCCGCGTGCCGCCGACGCGCTCGAACTCGTGGTACTGAAGCGCCCGCAGGAGCTTGGCCTGGAGCGCGGGAGCCAGCTCCCCGATCTCATCGAGGAACACCGTGCCCCCGTCGGCCACTTCGAGCCGCCCTTTTTTGAGCGCGACCGCGCCGGTGAAGGCGCCCTTCTCGTGGCCGAAGAGCTCGCTTTCGAGCAGCGTTTCAGTGAGTGCGGCGCAGTTCACCGCGACGAACGGATGCCTCGCGCGGGGGCTGTTCTGATGGATTGCGCGCGCGGCGAGCTCCTTGCCGGTGCCCGTTTCGCCGAGCACCAGGACCGTGCAGTCCGACGGCGCCACTTTCCGGATGCGTTCGTAGACGGTGCGCATCGGCGCGCTTTCGCCCACCATGTCGTGCGCCTGCAGCGTGACACGGCCGGCTAACACCTCAGCCATGATCGCCACCGGCGTCTCGGATTCGGACTGCCGCTCGCCGGCGGGCAGCGTCCGGGGTACGCGGGTCGTGCGATCGTCGACGGCCCCTTCTGTCAGCGCCTCGCCTGTCGATTCGCCGTGCGGCGGGCCCTGCCGATCGAGGAACAGCAGCACCGAATCGCCGACGCGAATGCGATCGCCATGGTTGAGCGCGCGCTCGCGTACCGGAATGCCGTTGACGAACGTCCCGTTGGAGCTGCCGAGGTCGTGAAGCACGAACGAGCCGTCGAGCGTCTGCACCTGGCAGTGGCGCCGCGACATCAGCCGATCCGGAATGCTCAGCTGGGCTGTCGAGTCGCGCCCGATGGAGAGACCTTGCGCATCAATAGGAAATGACTCGCCGCAAAGTGGGCCGGCGAGGACCACGAGTTTGCCGCACATAGAGACTCACGCGACTGTAAGCAAAAGGACTGCCGAGCTTTACCGCATCTGTATCGTCCAACTGACGGGGTATTATGAAGGCACCTTGAGTCCCCGGTTTTGCCTCGCCGCAGTGTGTACGCTGCTGGCGATCGTCGGCGGAATGACCGCTGCCCAGGCGCCGACGGCCGCCCCGCCGTACACGGTGCTCACCCGTGACGGCCGGCGGCCTCTCGCCACTCGCCTCGCCTCCGGTCAGGACATGTTCGCGCTCGATGACCTCGCCCCGTTGTTCGATCTGACGATCAAGGAGGACGCGGCGGCCGGCGGACTCACGATCACCGTGCGCAACCAGATCATTGTCCTCTCGGCCGGGCAGAGCCTCGCGTCGGTCGGCGGCCGGCTCATCTCCCTGCCGTCGCCGCCGGTCCACGACGGCCGGACGTGGCTGGTCCCTGTCGATTTCGTGTCGCGTGCGCTGGCGCCGCTGGCGGGCCTTCGCGTCGAGCTGCGCAAGCCGTCCCGCCTGCTGCTCATCGGCGATATCAGAGCGCCGCGAGTCGCGGGACGGATCGAGCCGCTTGGATCGCTCGCGCGGCTGACCCTCGAGGTACTGCCGGCCACGCCTCACACCGTCTCACAGGACGGGCCGCGGCTCGTGATCCGGTTCGAGGCCGACACCCTGGACGCGGTGCTGCCTCCGACGACAGCCCCCGAGCTGATTCAAGGCGTGCGACCCGGGGACGGTCCGGCCACAGTGGTCGTCGATCTGGGCCCGCGCTTCGCCTCGTTCCGGACGTCGGATGTCCCTGGCGACCGCGGGGCCCTTCGCATCGTGATCGATGTGGTCAGCGCTTCCGCGGAAGCGCCCGCCGCGCCGCAGGCACTTCCGCCGCCGTCGGTGGCTGCGCCTGATGGGCCGCCGCTCATCGATCTCGCCCCCGCAGGGGGCCTGCGGACTGTCGTCATCGACGCAGGGCATGGCGGTTCGGAAGACGGCGCAAAGGGCGCGGGCGGGACGCTCGAGAAGAACGTCACCCTGATCGTCGCGCGCCGCCTGAAGGCGGCGCTCGAAGCGCGGCTGGGCGTCCGCGTGATTCTGACGCGCGACGGGGACACGACCGTCGGTCTCGACGAACGCGCGGCGCTGGCGAACAACAACAAGGCGGATCTGTTCGTGAGTCTGCACGCGAACGGATCCATGCGTGCGGCCGCAAACGGCGCCCAGATTTTCTACCTGAGCCTGGAGGAATACGGTGATGCCGCGCAGCGTGCGGCGCACGCCGAGAGCGAGTCCCTCCCCGCGTTCGGCGGGGGGGCACGCGACATCGAGCTCACCCCGTGGGAGATGGCCCAGGCGCGGTACATCGATGAATCGGCCGCACTGGCGCAGGCGATCGAAAGCTCCCTGCGGGAGCGCGTCCCCATGAGCCGGCGCGCGATCCAGCAGGCGCCGTTGCGCGTGCTCGTGGGTGCGAACATGCCGGCGGTGCTTCTCGAGATGGGCTTTCTCACGAACCCCGATCAGGAGAAGCAGCTGCGGTCCGACGAGTTCCAGAACACGCTGGTGCAGGCGCTCGTCACCGGCATCACGCGCTTTCGCGATGCCCGCGGCGCGTCGCGTCCAGCAGCCGCACCAGCGCCAGCCGGGACTGTCCGCTGATGGCCAGACGCGCAGCAGCAATCGCCATCGTCCTCGTTCTCCTCCTTGCCGCCGGTGTGATCGCGTGGACGATCGTGCCCAGGTGGTACGCGCGTCGTAACGCACCCGCTGCGAGCGCCGCACCGCAGGCGGCCGCCCCCGCGGTTGCCGAACGGAAGATCAAGGCCACTCTCTACTTCGTGTCGGCGGACGGTCTGTCGCTCGCCGCGAGCGAACGCGAGATCCCGTTTGCCGAACCGATCGTCGCGCAGGCGCGGCGCATCGTCGAGGCGCAGCTCGAACCGGCGCCGCCCCCGCTCACCGCGGCCATCCCGATGGGTACGACGCTGCGGACTTTGTTCATCACGGACCGTGGTGACGCCTTCGTGGATCTCAGCCCACAGGTGACGACGAATCATCCGGGCGGGGCAATCAACGAGCTGTTCACCGTGTACACGATTGTGAACGCGCTGACGGTCAACCTGCCGGCGGTGACGCGGGTGCAGATTCTGGTGAACGGCAAGGAGGCGGACACGCTGGCCGGCCACGTGGATTTGCGCCGGCCGCTGCAGCAGAACCTCAAATGGCTGGCTGCGCCGGCGGCCTCGCCCACGGAGCCGCGACAATGACTGAGATCGAGGGGCACACAGGACGATGACGATGACGCGATCGGACGGACGGACGCCGCTGCAGCTTCGACCGACGAAGATGACGCCCTCGTTCACCATGCACGCCGAAGGCTCGGTCCTGATTGAATCAGGGCGCACGCAGGTCATCTGCACGGCAAGCATCGAGGACCGCGTGCCGCCGTTCTTGCGGAACAGCGGGAAGGGCTGGGTGACGGCCGAATACGGGATGTTGCCCCGTGCGACGTCCACGCGCACGCAGCGCGAAGCCACGTCAGGCAAGGTGGGCGGGCGGACGCAGGAGATTCAGCGCCTCATCGGGCGATCGCTGCGCTCGGTGATGAAGCTCAACGAGCTCGGCGAACGCACCGTGTGGGTGGACTGCGACGTCATCCAGGCCGACGGCGGCACGCGCACCGCCTCCATCACCGGTGGATTCGTCGCGCTCGTCCTGGCGCTGCAGAAGATGCGGAGCGCGGGGCAACTCAAGACCCTGCCGCTGCTCGATCATGTCGCCGCGACGAGCGTCGGCGTCGTGAACGGGACACCGCTGCTCGACCTCGCGTACGACGAGGACTCCAGGGCCGAGGTGGACATGAACGTCGTGAAGACCGGCGACGGCCGCTTCATCGAGATCCAGGGGAC
>JBBWZJ010000036.1:0-3237 GCA_039648985.1 Acidobacteriota bacterium
TCGACGAGCGACATCAAGCGCTGCTTACGTTCAGCTTCGCCGGGCAGTGGATGGACGGAACGGGCTATCAGCATTCAACAGAATCCAGCTCGTCGCCTCGACGAGGTTATCGACGACCGCGTCGGCAGTGACGCCAACCGGGGGTCGCGGTTCCTCGACCGCGCCGTACCCGGTACGAACGAGGACGCCTTTCGCGCCGACGGCGCGCGCGAGCTCGACGTCAAGCCACCGGTCGCCGATGCAGAACGATCGCTGCGGGTCGATGCCGAATTCGGCGACCGCACGGTCCACCAGGCCGCGCCCGGGCTTACGGCAGTCACAGGCGCGCGCGTACTGGGGAACGGTGCCGTTCGGATGGTGCGGACAATAGTAATACGCGTCGAGGCGCGCGCCACCGGCAGCGAGCAGTGAGGCCAGGCGATCGTGAATGCCGGCCAGCGTACGCTCGTCAAAGAATCCACGGGCGATGCCGGACTGGTTGCTCACCATGATGATGCGCATGCCGGCGCGGTTCAGCGCGCGAACCGCGTCGATGCTCCAGGGGTACAAGGAAATGCGCTCCGGACGATCGAGGTATCCGACCTCGTCGATCAAGGTGCCGTCGCGGTCGAGGAACACGGCGATACCGTTCTGGTCGGCATCCGTTTTAGTGCGGGCCTTCAGGGCCGCCGTGTCGTTCACATGCACCTCCGAGCTGCTTCGTGCACGGCCTCGACGGAGATGCCGCGCATGCACCGGTGCGTGAGCGGACATTCGCGCAGCATGCAGGGGCGGCACCAGACGTCCTTGGTGAGCACGACCTGGCGTCCTCGTCCGAGCGGATATGTCTCGCGCTCGTTGGTCGGTCCGAATATCGCGGTGACATTTACTCCGAGCGCGGCGGCGAAGTGCATCGCGCCCGAGTCGTTCGTCACGAGCCCGCGACAATTCACCAGGACTCCGCCAAGCGTCGTCAGATCAGTCCGCGCGATCGCATTGATGACTCGCGACGCGGGATTGAGCGCCGCGAGGACCTCCGCGCCGGCAGCGGCATCACCCCCGCCGCCGATCAGCACAGGCGTCACGTCGTCGCTGAGAAGATCGCGCGCGAGCGCCGCAAATGAGGCGGCAGGCCACCGTTTCGCGCCGCCGTATGCTGCGCCAGGCGCAAGGGCGAGAAGGGGCGACCGTCCGTCCCACCCCTCGTGCCGCAGCAGTCGCTCGCCGCGTTGGCGCGCTGCATCAGAAAGGTCGAGGCGCGGCTCGCGGGGTCCGCTCGGGAATCCGAGCGCTCGCGTCAGGTGCTGATAGTAGTCGGCCTGGTGCAGACCGACCGGCGGCATAATCGCCTTCGTCAACAGCGGACCACGGAAATCAGCGCGGTAGCCCCACCGTTCGGGCGCGCCGGCACGCCGCGCGGTCAGCGCCGTGTTGAACGAGTTGGTGAGGAGAATTGCTCGATCGTACCCGCGTGCACGCAGTGTGCTCGCCGCTTCCGCGCGGTTTTCCAGGCGCACGACGTCGCCAGTTCCCGGCACGAGCGTGAACAGGGGCGCGACCGCAGAACGGGCCGCGACGTCGAGCGCCACGCCAGGATGGTCGCGCTGCACGTCAGCGATCGCCGGCAGCGCCATGACCGCATCGCCCAGCCAGTTAGGGGCGAAGACGATGACCCGTGTCAATGGATCCCCAGCCGTTTCATCGTGTCGCTCCCGTGTGGTACGGTTTCGCTCTCGATGACACGCAACCCCGTCCGCGTGATCCTGGCGGATCCGCTCCTGTCTGTGGTCATGCCCGTGTTCAACGAGCGTACCACGGTCGATGAAATCATTCGCCGGGTCCTTGCGGTTCCGCTCCGGATCGAGCTCATTGTCGTCGACGATGGCTCGACCGATGGCAGTCGCGAGATTCTCGACGGTCTCCAGCGTGAGCTGGGATTTACGCTGTTCCATCAGGCGAACGCCGGCAAAGGCGCCGCGCTGCGGCGCGGATTCGCCGCCGTCACCGGCGATCTCGTCGTCATTCAGGACGCAGACCTGGAGTACTCGCCAGAGGAGTACCCGGACTTGATCGAGCTTATACAACAGGGTCACGCCGACGTCGTCTTTGGCTCGCGCTTCATCGGGCGGCATCGCGTCTTCCTGTTCACCCACTACATGGGCAATCGCATCGTCACGCTCGCCACGAACATCCTCTACAACACGATGCTCACCGACATGGAAACCTGCTACAAAGCCATGCGCGCGGATGTGCTCCGATCGTTCACGCTCGACTCGGACGGCTTCGGGATTGAGCCTGAGATGACGGCGAAGATCTTCAAGCGGGGCTACCGGGTGTACGAGGTGCCGATCACGTATGCGGGCCGCGGCTATGACGAGGGCAAGAAGATCACCTGGACGGCCGGTCTGGTCGCGCTGTGGGTGCTCCTGAAGTATCGTTTTAGTGAGTAGGCCCGCCTGAAGGCGGACCTGCGATGACCATTTGCGCATTGCCCTCCTGCAGATCAATCCGACCGTCGGCGACCTCGCCGGCAACGCGCGACTGATTGCGGACGCCGTCCGTCGCGCGGCGGACGCAGGCGCCGACCTCGCCGTGACTCCCGAGCTCGCGCTCGTCGGGTATCTGCCGCGAGACCTGCTGCTCAGCGGAAACTTCGTCTCGCGCAGTTGGGAGCGGCTGGCGGACCTCGCCGGTGAACTGGCTGGCCTGCCGCCGACGCTGGTCGGATTGCCGGAGCCGAACGCGTCAGACGAAGGCCGCCCGCTGTTCAATAGTGCCGCGCTCCTTCGCGACGGCCGGGTTGATCAGCGCTTTCGGAAGGCTCTGCTCCCCACCTATGACGTCTTTGACGAGGACCGCTACTTCGAACCGTTCCACGGCGCGCAGGTTCTCGATCTGAATGGCTGCCGGCTCGGGATCAGCATCTGCGAAGACATCTGGAACGATCGCGATTTCTGGAAGCGGCGCCGGTATCACCACGATCCGGTCGAGGAACTCGTGCGCGCGGGCGCCCGCGCCATCGTCAACCTCTCGGCGTCGCCGTTCTCGGTGGGCAAGCAGGCGCGGCGACAGGAGATGTTGAGCAGCATGGCACGCAAATACGCGGTGCCGCTGCTTTATGTCAACCAGTACGGCGGCAACGACGACCTGGTATTCGACGGCCGGAGCTGCGGATTCAGCAGCACCGGTGCGCCGATTGCCCGCGGGGCCTCGTTCGAGGCCGACGTGGTGATCTGCAATCTCGACGCAGCGCCAATT
>JBBWZJ010000057.1:0-7888 GCA_039648985.1 Acidobacteriota bacterium
GCTCATCATGCGGACGATGGGTTGGACCAGCCTGGCGGAAGTCGCGCTCGCTGTCCCGTGGGCCATGCTCTCGAGTCTGCTCCTCGTGCTGATCTCGGGCCGCCACCGACGGCAGGAATTCCCCACGCCGCCGCTCGTTGCCGCGCTGCTCGGATGGGTGGCCTGGGGTGCGACGTTTCTCGCGACCGACTGGACGACCAGGGTGGTCGTCGCAGTCATCCTGATCCTGCCGGGCCTGCTCTTCCTCCTGCTCGAAGCGCTCGGCGTCACCCCCGTGTCGAACACTTCGGATCCGCTGCCATAGAGCCCACCGTCACGCCCGCGCGTCAACGAGCCGGTCCGCGTTCAGAGGGGATGCGCGGAAGGTCCGGCGGGATGGTCAGCATGCCTCCGCATTCCCGGCAGACGAAGACCAACGAATACACCCCCTGGTGAACGAGTCGCATCGGGGTGTGGCAGTCCGGACATTCACGAGGTGGGTCGGGCTCTCGCATGTGCTCATCACACCCACCCTTTCGAAATCATCGCGGCCTTCCACTGTTCGGAGGTATCGAGCACCTCGTCGTGCGTGCGGCACACCTGTGAGCGCTGCAGGGACCCCTCGACGTCCAGCCGCAGCTCCCAGCCGAGCGCATGCGTCACGACGTGGCAGGCGGCTTCGAGCTGCCGGCCGGCGCGCGCCTTGTGCACGCGAAAGGCGTCCCCCACCGTGACGGGTTCACCGTTCCAGTCGCGTCGCTGCAGCACGTGGATGGACATGCGGTGAGTATAGACGGAATTGCGTTCTGGCTCGGCGCTCTGGCTTCCGGTCTCCACGCGCCCGCTGCGCCACGAGGTGCCGCGCCACGCACCCGGTCTACATCCGCCCGAGCTCCGCGAGCGCCAGGGTGTACTCGATGAATCGCTTATTGCCGTAATCACGCACCCATTCGAAGTGCCTCCGGGCATCCTCGGGGTGCCCCTTCAGCAACAGATCCATGCCGACGTACGCGTGAGCTTCAGTCCTGTCGTTGTTGCTCGCGGCGATCTCGAACAGCTGGTCGGCACTCACTTCGCGACCGGATATACGCAACGACCGGGTACGGCCACGCCGTCCGGTTCAGATGCGCCGCAGCGGCGTCCAGGACGGTGGTGGACGACGCTCCTGCCTCGCGGGATCCGAGATGGGCGACCAGCACCATGAAGGGTGAGCTCTGCTGCCGTGCGCCTTCGGCCACGTACGACTCGGCCGTCGGCGTCTGCCGCCGATCCGCCTGGAGCAAGCCGAAGGACAGGATGGCGGCGAGCAGTCCGCGTAAGGCCAGCTGCATGGGGTCCTCCCGAAAACGTCGCGCTTGCGAGTCTGGCCGAGAGCGGTCGAGCCGTCCAGCCAGCGGCTGAGAAGCATCCTGAGCTCCACCTCGGCTGCTTCACGAGCTTATACGCGCCGTCAAGCCGGAGGTCGCACCCATCAGTCGGATTCCGAGTCCCGAGCCCCGAGTGCCGACTCTTGTCGGTTGAGGACGGAACTAAATCTCGGTATCCTGTAACGCGATGTCTTCGGGGCAAAAGGTACTGGTCGTTGAGGACGACCCGGACTTGCGCCGCTTCTACCGCGCGGCGCTCACGTTCGCCGGGTTCGAAACACACATCGTCGGCGACGGCCTGGAGGCGCTTCGCCGGATCGACAACGACCCGCCCGCGCTTGTCGTACTCGATCTGTCGCTTCCCGTGGTCAGCGGCATCGTCGTCCTCCAGCAGATTGCCGCGAGCGCCTGGACCCGCCACATTCCAGTCGTCGTCGTCACCGGTACCCCGGAGAAGGCCGAGGGCTTCGACGTGGCCTGCGTGCTGACAAAGCCGGTATCACCCGATCACCTGATTCGCACCGTCAAATCCTGCCTGGCGGCCGGCGCGCCCGGCGCGAGCGGCAGCAAGATCTGAATCGCGGCCGGACCCGGCGCCAGACCTGCGTCCCGTCCAATCGCCGTCCTGTGGAGATCTCGAGCCCGCCTCCGCGGACGCCATATAATGCCTCCATCCCAGCGTTGGCGATTCCCCGGCAGATGGAGGCGGACTTGAGCACGACGGCCACCCTCGATCGCACGTTCAATGTTGCGGCAGCGACCGAACGGTTCTATGTGCGCATGGCCATGATCTTCGTGGCTGTCGCGTTCGTCGGATTCGCGCCGACGTACTGGGTACCGATGGCGCGCGGCACGCTCACCGTCAAGCCGATTGCTCACCTGCATGCGCTCTTCTTCTACGGGTGGCTGCTGCTGTTCCTGACCCAGTCGTCGCTGGCCGCATCGGGACGGCTGGTGAGACACCGGGAAATGGGCGTGCTCGGAGTTGCCGTCGCGACTGGTATGTGTTTCGTGGGACTCGCGATGGCGGCGGACAGCATCCGGACGATGGACGCCGCGGGGTTCGGCGATGCGGCACGCCGGTTCGCGATCGTGCCGATCACCGCCGTCGCGCTCTTCGCCGTGATGTTCACGGTCGCCGTGCTGAACGTTGGCAGGCCGGAGGTTCACAAGCGCCTGCTTCTCGCCGCTACAGCGTCACTGCTCCAGGCGGGCATCGGGCGCTGGTTCCTGCTGTTCCTTGCGCCTGCGCGGCCGGCCGGAATGATCGGGCCGTCGAGCCCGCCTCCGGTTGCCGTCAGCGTGCTCCCCGGGCTGCTGGTCGATCTCCTGATTGTCGCGGCCATGGTGCACGACCGGCGGACGACAGGACGTGTGCAGCGAACCTACTGGATCGCGGGAGCGGCCGTCGTGGCAGTGCAGGTGCTCCGCGTGCCGGTCAGCGCAACCGGTGCGTGGATGCACGTGCCGCAGTGGCTGCTGGCGATCGTGCCGTAGTCACGGGGGACTACAGCGCCACCGGCATCAACGGGGGACCGGCTGCGCCGCGACTTCCCGATCCCACAGCGTGTTCGTCACGTACAGGAGCACGACGCCGCTCACGACGAACACGGCCGTGAGGGTCAGGGCCGTTGCAGTCCGTCCGTAGAGAAAGTTGCCGATCGCGAACAGCGCCGACCAGATCGTCAGACACCCCGAGATCCATCCGACCGTCGCCTTGCCGATATCGTCACTGTACAGCGCCGCTTCCGCGTCACTGACGCCGCCTTCACGCCGCACGGTCGCCCAGCCTGGACCCGACGGATGCACCTTTTGATAGAACGCGAGCAGGCGCTCCCGAGTCGTCGGCGGGCTGACGTACGCCGTGATGAGCCACGAGATCGTGGTGAAGGCCACTGAATAGATCACCGTGTGCGCGAAGGGCAGCTCGTGGCCCGTCTTCTTCATCACGAAGAACACCACCGAGATCGTGAACGAGCTCACCATCGCGACGACTTCGGACCACGCGTTGATCCGCCACCAGAACCAGCGGAGCAGATAGAGCAGGCCAGTGCCTGCGCCGATCGAGATGAGAACCTCGAACGCCTCCTGCGCCGACGCCAGCACGCGGCTGAGGAGCGCCGCGAGGATGTACAGGCCAACCGTGCACGCACGGCCCACCGCGACGTAGTGCTTCTCCGGTTTCTCTGTCGCGATGAACCGCCGGTACAAGTCATGAACCAGGTACGAGGAACCCCAGTTCAGGTGCGTCAGGATCGTTGAGGAGTTGGCCGCGAGCAGGCCCCCGACCATCAGCCCCACGAACCCGGGAGGCAGGAATTTCAACATGGCGGGGAAGGCGCTGTCGTGTCCGATCAGCCGCGGATCGGCACCAGGGAACGCCGCCTGGATGTCCTTGAGCTCCGGGAAAATGATGATCGAGCAGAGCGCCGTGATGATCCAGGGCCACGGCCGCAGTACGTAGTGCGCGAGGTTGAAGAACAGCGTGCCGCCGAGCGAATCCTTTTCCGACTTCGACGCCAGCATCCGCTGTGCGATGTAGCTGCCGCCGCCCGGCTCCGCGCCTGGATACCAGTTGGCCCACCATCCGATCGCGATGGGGACGATGAAGATCATCAACGCGAGCTCGGTCAGCGCGAAGTTCGGCAGGACGTCGAGAATCGGCTGCCCGCGCCCGTCGATGGGGGACAACACCGGCTGCCCGCCGGCCTGGAAGTTGACCTGCTGCGCCCCGAGCACGCGCACCAGCTCGTGAAGGCCTGCCAGCGCGCCACTGCCGACGCCTGTGTGACGCGCGACTTCCGTCAGGGAGAAGTACGCCGCCGCAATGACGGCCGTCATCTTGATGAAGAACTGGACCATGTCGATGACGAGCACGCCCCAGAGCCCCGCGTGCGCCGCGAACACGACGTTGAACGCCCCGCAGATCAGGATGGTCTGCCACGGCGCGAGCCCGAACAGGATGTTCGCGATCTTGCACGCCGCGAGCGTGACCATGCCCATGATGAAGCAGTTGAAGAACAGCCCCAGGTACACCGCGCGGAAACCGCGGACGACGGAAGCCGCCGTGCCGGAGTAGCGCAGCTCGTAGAACTCGAGGTCCGTCATCACGCCGGACCGGCGCCACAGCCGCGCGAAGTAGAAGACGGTCGACACGCCGGTCAGGACGAATGCCCACCACTGCCAGTTGCCCGCCACGCCGTATTGCCGCACCTGCTGCGTCACCCAGTTGGGCGTGTCGCTGCTGAACGTCGTCGCGACCATCGACAGCCCCGCGAGCCACCACGGGACCGAACGGCCCGACGCGAAGAACTCCGACGTGTTCTTCCCCGCGCGGCGGGCAAAGAACAGCGCCGGGACGAAACAGATCAGCACGGTGAAGAGGACGATGATCCAGTCGATGGTGTGGAGCGTCATGGCTGTCGGTGGAGTATACGCACCGCGGGAGGAGAATTGCACGGGCGCCGGATTCAGCTGGTGGTCCGCGCCACCTTCTGACCCGGGGCGCCACACGCCGCGCGTCTACCGCTTCGGCGCCGTCTCGCGACGCGCATCCGCGAGCGCCGCGGTTGCGGCCCTGACGGCCGCCGCCGTCGGCGCCACATCGGCGTCCTGGATCACGCCGTAGGCATCCTGCAGGGCCGCCAGCGTCCGCGTCCGGACGTCTGGATCGAGATCAGCCTTGGCCACCGCGGCAATGGCGTCCGACAGCTGCGTCGACAGCGTGAACTGGCGCAGCAGCACGGGTGCCGGCGTCTTGACGCGGGGGTCCATCGCGACCGTCAGCGTCCGCGTCACCGTCTTGCCGCTCGCCTGCAGCCGCACGGTGTACGTGCCGGGCATCGCCCAGACGCCACGCGGTTCCCGGGGCGTGTTGTGGAACACGGCGCTGATCGGAAACGAGCGCCGCAGGCCCGCCGGCGGCGTGTAGTGCAGATCCCACACGAAGCGGTGCATGCCGGCCGTCCTCGAGAGCCGCAGCGTCGGGCGGATCCAGTACGCCGGCACGTTCGACTCGTCCTGGACGGGCTCGACGGGGTCCTCGCTCGAGTACTCGCGCACGCGGTGACCCGCGCCGTCCATGATGTCGAGCGTGACGGGTCCGGACGCCTCCGCGCCGAGATAGTAGTCGATGACGGCGCCGTCCGGCGGGTTCTGCCCGGCCGGCTCCTCCTGCGGCAGGGGTGTGTCGGTGTTCATGTTCCACCGGACCCGGAGGGCCCGCGCCGGGTCGAAGAGGTGCACATCAGCCAGACCGGCGGCGAGTTGCCGCAGCGGTGTGATGTCGTCCAGGATCCAGAATCCGCGGCCGTGGGTCGCGACAACGAGGTCGTCCCCCTTTACGATCAAATCCCGGATCGACGTGGCCGGCATGTTCTGACGCAGCGACTGCCAGTGCTCGCCGTCGTCAATCGAGACATACACCTGGCGCTCCGTGCCGGCGAAGAGCAGCCCCTTCCTGATTGGATCTTCCTTGACCGTGTTCACCGCCGCGCCGTCCGGAATGCCGCTGGTGATTGAAGTCCATGTCGCGCCGCCGTCGCGCGTGCGGTAGATGTGCGGACGCAGGTCGTCGAGCCGGAACGTGTTCACCGCCGCATACGCGCCGAGCACGCCGAAGTGCGACGCGTCCATCATCGACACCTTCGACCACGGCGTCAGTTCCGGGGGCGTGACGTCCTTCCATGTCGTGCCACCGTTCGCTGTCACGTGAATCAGGCCATCGTCGGTGCCCGCCCAGATGCGTCCGATATCCAGGTAAGAAGGGGCCACGGTGTAGATCACCCCGCGGCGCGTGGCGGCGGCCGCAGGTGTGTCGCGGTACTTGCCGACATTCGGCGGCGGCGCCCAGGCGGCGCGGGTGAGATCCGGACTGATCCGGTTCCACGTGTGCCCGCCCGTGAGCGTCTTCCAGAGCGTGTTCGAGGCGAAGTAGAGCACGTGCGGATCGACGGGCGAGAACAGCACCGGCTGCGTGCGGACCGTGCGGTACTCGGGTCCGGCCGCCGCCGGCGGGATCTGCTGCACCTGTCCGGTCCGCCGATCGAAGCGGGAGATCTTGCCGCCGTACACGATGTCCGGATCGAGCGGATCGGGCGCGACGTAGCCGTACTCCTCCACGCCGACGGGCGTCCATTCGCGAAATGTCACTTCGCCGTAGTTGCCGCGGCTCGCCACGCACGCCGATCCACTTTCCTGTTGCCCTCCGCATACCCGATACGGAAAAGCGTTGTCGGCGCTCACGTGGTAGAACTGCGCGGTCGGCTGGTTGTACCAGGAGCTGAACGTCTGGCCGCCGTTCACGGTGATGATGGCGCCCTGGTCGGACGCGAGCAGGATTACGTCCGGATTCACAGGATCGATCCACACGCGGTGATAGTCGTCGCCGCCGGGCGCGCCCCGGAACGCCGCGAACGTCTTGCCGCCGTCCGTCGACTTCCAGGTGACAATGCTGCCGGTGAACACGATGTCGGGATTCTTCGGATGCACTTTCACTTCCGCGAAGTCGGAGGCGCGCGACGTCACGCGCTCGTCTGTCGTCATCCGCACCCAGCTCCCGCCCCCGTCGTCCGACCGGTAAAGGCCGTTCCGGCGGCGCGCCTCGACAGTCGCGAAGAGACGCTGCGGCATGCTCGGCGCGACGGTGATGCCGATGCGCCCGAGCCCGTCGTCGGCGAAGGTGGGTAAGCCGTTGACGATCGGGCGCCAGGTGTCCCCGCCGTCGGTCGACTTGAACACGCCGCTGTTCGGCCCGGTGAACACGCCGTTCTCCCACGGAGCCTGCCGCGATTCCCACAGCACCGCATAGACGATGTTGGGATTCTCAGGGTCGAGGACGACATCGGCGCCACCGGTGTTCTCGTCCTTGTAGAGGACCTTCTGGAACGTGCGGGCGCCATCGGTGGACCGGAAGATTCCGCGCTCTTCGTTCGGCCCATAGGGATGGCCCAGGACGGCGACGAAGAGCCGGTTCGCATCGTGTGGATCGACGGCGATCTGCGGAATCTGCTGGCCGTCGCGCAGCCCGAAATGCGTCCACGTCCGGCCTTGGTCGGACGACTTGTAGATGCCGTCGCCTGTGGAGAGATCGGGGCGCTGCAGCCCTTCGCCGCTCCCGACATAGATGGTGTCGGGGTCCGAGGGCGCCACCGCGAGCGCGCCAATCGAGCCCGTCGGCTGGTCGTCGAAGATGGGAGTCCAGACGCGCCCGTAATCCGTGGTCTTCCAGACCCCGCCGTTCGTCACGCCGATGTAGAACACGCCGGGACGCGACGGAACTCCGGCTGCCGCCTTCGTCCGTCCGCCTCGGAACGGCCCAATCATGCGCCACTGCAGCTCGCCGTACATCGCGGGCGACGGGGACTGGGCAGACATGGAGTCCCCCGATCCGCCCAGCGCCACGACGCACAGCACACCCGCCAACCAGACCTTTGCGATCGCCCTCACTGGCACCTCACGCAGGGAGTCTACTGCGCACACGTCGAGGGTGCCATCACTCCCGGGGTCGTTACTGAACGGGTCCGAGGGACAGGTTCGCGAAG
>JBBWZJ010000085.1:0-4005 GCA_039648985.1 Acidobacteriota bacterium
CATGATGCGGTCCGTGTCGAGGTCCCCTCCGCGCAGCGGCAAACCGCGCCCGGCGATCGCAGTGATCCCGGCCATCAGGCAAGCACCTCTGCGAGCATCTCGCGAACATCGACGACTTCGCCGGCAACGGCCGCCGCTGCGACCATCGCTGGACTCATGAGGAGCGTGCGGCCCGTCGGGCTGCCCTGACGTCCCTTGAAGTTACGGTTCGAAGACGAGGCGCAAATCTGACGGCCTTCCAGCCGATCCGGATTCATCGCCAGACACATCGAACAACCGGCGCCTCGCCATTCGAAACCCGCCCTCGTGAAGATCTGATCGAGCCCTTTGGCCTCGGCCGCGCGGCTGACCGCCTGCGAGCCCGGCACCACGAGTGCCTTCACATGGGGCGCCACGTGGCGGCCCTGAACGATCTTCGCCGCCTGTTCGAGGTCGGAGAGCCGGCCGTTGGTACACGATCCGATGAACGCCACGTCGATCTTCACCCCCTGCACTTTCGCGCCGCGCTCAAATCCCATGAACGCGAGCGCTTCTGCGTCGGCGTCCGGCGCAATCGCTTCGCCGATCCCGACTGACTGGCCGGGATTGATCCCCCAGGTCACCGTCGGATCGATGGACGCCGCGTCGAGCGTGACCCGATCGTCGTACCTCGCGTCGGCATCCGACGCGATCTGTCGCCACCACGCGACCGCGCGGTCGAATGCCGCACCTTGCGGGGCGAAACGGCGTCCTTTCAGGAATGCGAACGTCGTCTCATCAGGGTTGACGTAGCCGACCCGCGCCCCGCCCTCAATCGACATGTTGCAGATCGTCATCCGCTCGTCGATCGTCATCGCGTCGATCGTCGTGCCGCCGTATTCGTAGGCGTAGCCGCCGCCACCGTTCACCCCAAGCCGGCGAATGATCGTCAGGATCACGTCCTTCGCGTAAACGCCGGGCCTGAGCGTTCCGTTGACGTCGATGCGCCGCACCTTCAAGGGATCGAGCGCCAGGCTTTGTGAGGCGAGCACGTCGCGCACCTGCGAGGTGCCGATGCCGAACGCGATCGCCCCGAGCGCGCCGTGCGTGGACGTGTGGCTGTCGCCGCACGCAATGGTCATCCCTGGCTGAGTCAGGCCGAGCTCCGGTCCGATGACGTGCACGATTCCCTGGTTGTCCGCGCCCGCGCCCCCCGGCGCGTACAACTGGATGCCGAATTCGCGGCAGTTACGCTCAATCGCCGACGTCATCTCCTCGGCAGTCACATCCAGGAACGGCCGTTTCTGGGAGCTCGTCGGGACGATGTGGTCGACGGTGGCGAACGTGCGCTCGGGAAACGGGACCGTCCACCCATGCTGGCGGACCATATCGAACGCCTGCGGACTCGTGACTTCGTGGACCAGGTGCAGCCCGACGAACAGTTGGGTCTGTCCGCTTGGGAGCGTGCGGACTGCGTGCGCATTCCAGACTTTGTGAAAAAGCGTCTGCATAAAAGGTTCACGACTAGCATACCTGACCCGCCAATCCGGCTGAAGCCGGATCCCACGCGAAGCCGGATCCCACGCGAAGGCGGATCCCACGCCGTGCGTTAAGATCGCGGATGTGACGTGGGCGCGGCAGCTCGCCGAATATCGTGGCCGCTTCGGGGATTTCCTGCGCGGTGCAGCCCTGGGCCGCTACGAGCAGGAGCTCCGCAAACAGACCGCGGAGCTGAACGATCTGTTTCTGCTGCTTTGCTTCATGGAAGCGACGGCGCTGCCCAACCCCGCGACCCTCTACCTGCTCGAGATCTATCCGTATCTGCTCGAAGAATTTCATGTGTGGCATCGCCGGATGGGCATCGAGCACTCGCCGGTCGGCAGCCTCCCGTGCTGTTGAGGGGCCTGCTGGAGCGGCAGGTCATCTTCTTCGGCGGCAAAGGCGGCGTCGGCAAGACGACCTGTTCCGCCGCGTTCGCGCTGTCGGCCAGCCGCATGGGCCGCAAGGTCCTGCTCGTGTCGACCGATCCCGCGCATTCCACCTCTGACATTTTCGAGCGCCGCATTGGCCCGTCCGAACGGGAACTGTCGAAACGCCTCTTTGCGCTCGAGATCGACGGGGACGCGGAGGCGGCGCGCTACATCGCCGACGTGAAGCGCGACATCCAGCGAATGTTCAGCCCGAACGTCATCACGCAGGCACATCGCCAGATCGAGATGGCCGCCGCGTCCCCCGGCCTCGTGGAAGTGGCGTTGCTCGATCGGATGATCGACCTCATCGTCGATCGCGAGCAGGCGTTCGATCTCATCGTGTTCGACACGGCGCCGACCGGTCACACGCTGCAGTTGCTGCGGATGCCCGATGCGATGACCGCGTGGATTCAGGCGCTGGTGCGGCATCGGCGGGCGGTCCTCGAAATCGACCGCGGCGCGGAGCAGACGCGCCAGGAAGCCGCGGCGGCGGACCCGGTCCTCAATGCCCTCGAGCGGCGGCACGAACGTATCTCGCGGCTTCGCTCGACCATCATCGACCGGGCGAAGACCTCGTTCGTGCTGGTCACCATCCCCGAGCGGCTGGCGATCGAGGAGACCGCCCGGGCCGAGGATCTGTTGTCGGACACGGGTGTCGACGTGGGGGCGCTGATCATCAACCGGGTACTGCCTGACGACCTCGAGGGGGAATTCTATCGCGCCCGGAAGGACCAGGAAGAGATGTACCTCGGTGAGATCGATCGCCGCTTTCCACGCCTCCGGCGCGTGCGCATCCGGCAGCTCCCCCGCGACGTGTACGGCATCGCCTCGCTCGAGCAAATCAGCCAGTACCTCGTCTGACCAAAATACGGCTACCACGTGGCCGCGGAGACGACGGAGGTCACGACGTCCTTTGCAAAACGACATCAGTGGCCTCCGAGATCCCTCGGTGTCCTCGCAGCCAGAGCTTTGCTCTTGCGGGTTGTGCGATTAACGGCCAGTAGCCGCAGTCCGTCCGAGTGACGGTGCTATCATCGATTCATGGCAAGCGGGAGAGCGTTCAGCCGCTGGAGGCGGCTCGCAGTCGCCGCCGTCGCCATGTACGTCGTCTTCGTTGGCGCAGCGCAATTCGAGCACCACGACCTCTCGTGCCACCTCAAGACGCCGCAGCATTGCACGTCGTGCGCGTCCAGTTCTCTCAGCGTCAATCCTCACACCCCGTCCACCCTCGATACGGTTCGCTTTGCCGATGCAGGTCGAGCGGTGGTGCTGCACGTCCTGTTCGATGGGACGCTGCTGCCAGTGTCCTCTTCAGGCCGCTCGCCTCCGGCGTTTTCATAATCCATCTGTAGGAGTCGTGCAGGCCTTCAGGCCTGCAGTGGTGTGGCGCGCGCCGCTGTCCAGAGCAGCGGGCTGTCGCCAGGTCGCAAGGCCGGCACCATGAATGCCGTTTCTCGCCGCGCGCAGCACATGCGTGCGGCATGTGGAGGCCTTATGCGGACGTTCCGTGCTGTGCGGACTTCACTCGTGTGTGGAGTACTTTTAGGCGCGACACCGTGTGCGTACGCGCAGGCGGCGGGCGCAGGCCAGAATGCCGCGGCTGCGCAGGCGCTGCGCGACGAGATGCAGCAGCTCCGGAGAGATTTCGAGGCGCGCATGTCGGCGCTCGAGCAGCGGCTCACCACCATCGATGGCGGCCAGGCTGCCGCGCCGGGTCAGGCGGCGGCGCCAGGGGCACCGGTCGGGACGGCGCCCACTGGCGCCGCGACCGGGACGCCGCCGCCAGGTGCGCCCGCGACCGCTCAGATTCCATCGGGCGCCGAAGGCGCCGGCGGACCGACCGGTGCCTTGCCCTTGTACGGCAACGTCACGGCGGCGTCGAAGATCTTCAACCCCGACATGGCCGTCATCGGCAACTTCCTTGGCGCTGCAGGTCGGAACGAGACACGTCCGCAGCCCGCGCTGGAGCTGCCGGAATCCGAAGCGTCGTTCCAGGCGATCGTCGATCCCTACGCGCGCGCCGACTTCTTTCTGTCGTTCGGGGAAGAAGGGGTTGCCGTTGAAGAAGGGGTCCTGA
>JBBWZJ010000121.1:0-2656 GCA_039648985.1 Acidobacteriota bacterium
AAAACCCCTAAAACCCTAAAACCCGTCTTCGTATTCACATCTCCTCGACGTCCTTGATCTCCGCGGCGAACACGTCGAGCATCGCCTGCACGCTGGAATCCGCGAGCGCCTGCTGCCTGAGCTCCGACTGGCGGTTCTTCTCCGGCGATGTGTTTGCGGGGGCGCCCGGCTGATCCGCCGCGCCTGCACCTTCCGCCGACACCACGGTCATTTTCCTGTTCGAGAGCTGGGAGGCCAGCGTGTCGAGCCACGTTCGAGACTGATCCAGCTGGACCCGCAGCGCACGGTGCTGGGGCGCGAACGTGAACACGATGCGATCGCCCTCGACGTCGATGCGCTGGGCCTGGGCGACCACGGTGCCGTAGAAGAACTTTTTGCCCTTCCGGACTTCCGTGAGGAAGGCGTCCTTCAGCATCTCGGGGGCAACCGGCTGCACATCCGGCATCGGTTCGGTCGCCGCAGCGGCCGGCGCCTTGGCGGCGTCCTTTCGCGCTTCCACCGCCTTCACCGTTGCGGCTGCCACCGACGGAGGTCTGGCGGGCGGGGGAACGGATCGCCGCGGCGGCTCGGGCACGGCGGATGCCGCTTGTGTCGCGGGGCCCGGAGGCGCTGCCGGAACAGGCCTGGGCTGAGGCACCGAAGCCGGCTGGGTTCGCGAAGAGGCGGGCGTCGTGCCGCCCATCTGAACCCGACCCGTCGGAGGATTGCCCTTTTCGAGTCCCTGAATGAGATCCGAGATCGGGACCAGCTGCCGGAGGTGGATCCACCGGAGGAGGGCCATCTCCAGGTGATAGCGAGGATAGGCGCAGCCGCGGATGTCGTACTCCGCCTTCGTGAGCACCTCGAATGCGCGCATCAGGTCTTCGGCCGAGAACCGCGCCGCGAGCGCCGTGAGGCGTGGGCGCTCCGATTCGGCCGCGAGCTCCGGGTCGTCGACGCGCTTCGAGTCGACATTCACGACGAGAATGTCGCGGGTGAGCCGCGCGAGCTCCCGGACGACCAGCCGCAGATCGTACCCGGACTCGACCGCCTGGGCGGCCATGGCGAAGACGGCGGCGCCGTCTTCGCGCGCCACGGCATCGGCGATGTCGAACAGCAGATCGCGCCGAACGAGGCCGAGGACCGTCGCCACGTCATCGGGGGTGATCGTCTCGCCCGCGAATGCGATCACCTGGTCGAACGCGCTCTGCGCGTCGCGCATGCTGCCGTCGCCCGCGCGCGCGATGAGCATCAGCGCCGCGTCCGGCACCTCGATATGCTCGGCGTCGGCAATAATGCGCAGCTGGTCGGCGATCGCCTTGACGCCGATCGTCTTGAGCTCGAACACCTGGGATCGCGACTGGATCGTCGCCGGGACCTTCTCGATCTCGGTCGTCGCCATCATGAAAACGACATGGGGCGGCGGCTCCTCGATAGACTTCAGGAGCGCGTCGAACGCGCTGTTCGAGAGCCGGTGCACCTCGTCGATGATGTAGATCTTGTAGCGATTCCTCACCGGCGCGACGTTCAGGCCGTTGATGATGATCTCGCGGACTTTGTCCACCTGGGTGTTCGTGGCCGCGTCGATCTCGAGCACGTCCATGTCCCGGCCCTGCGCGATCTCGACGCACGCGTCACACGTGCCGCACGGATCGGGTGTCGGACCCTGTTCGCAGTTGAGGCAGCGCGCGAGGATGCGTGCGGTTGTCGTCTTGCCGACGCCGCGCGGACCCGAGAAGACGAAGGACTGCGCGATCCGCCTGGCGGTGATCGCGTTGCGCAGCGTCTTCGTGACGCCGGGCTGACCGATCACTTCCTCGAAGCGCTGCGGACGCCACTTGCGGGCGAGAACCTGGTAACTGGGCACGGGCTGATTGGGGTCTGAAATGTTCGCGTGCTGGTTTGCGTAACCGAGTGGCGACTGGTGCACGCGCCGCGTGTTCAGCCACTCACCACATCAGCCGATGGCGACGCGCCGGGACGGACCCCACCGCGACCCGGGTGACCTGCGGCACATGTCAGGATCTGCTTAGCGCTGCTGCCTTCCGGCCCTGACGCGGTTCGCAGGCTGAGATTGCACAGGGACCGGGCCGCGGTGCGGCCCGCATGCCCGCACTTTGCTGGACGCGGGTATCTTCCAAGTGTACTCGCCGGCCCGACCAGCGGCAAGGGGGCTGGGGATCGGCAGGGCCGGAAGCGGGAAGCGGGAAGCTGGTTACAATTCCTGGAATGAACTTGACCCGCCGTCACCTCCTCACCGCAGCGGCCGAGGTCGGCGCGTTCGCCGCGCTGTCGCGCGCGCTGCCCTCGACGCTTTTCGCGCAGCCGGCGATCGCGGCGGCCGGCAAAGAAAAATTGATCGTCCGATCGACCCGGCCGCCCGACTACGAGGCGCCCGTCGGGCTGCTCGATTCGTGGATCACGCCCATCGACAGCTTTTACGTCCGGTCTCATCTGCCGCCGCCCCCTGCCGGGGACGCGAACACCTGGACGCTCCAGGTTGGCGGAGAAGTCGATGCGCCGACCTCGCTCTCCATTGCCGATCTGCGAGGCATGCCTTCCACTACCCTGACGGCGACGCTCGAGTGCGCGGGGAATGGCCGCGGGTTCTACCAGCCGGCCGTCGCGGGCGTGCAGTGGGGCAGAGGCGCCGTCGGCACGGCCCGCTGGACGGGGG
>JBBWZJ010000131.1:0-59869 GCA_039648985.1 Acidobacteriota bacterium
GATTGCGCCCAGGCAGGCAGAGTTGCCGCTCCGCGGCAGATAGACGATCCACAGGCGCGGCGGTTCTGACGTCGGTGGGCGGCCACGTTCTAGTCCCATAAGCGATCAATGCAGGCGGCCTGAAGGCTCCGACGGCGCCCCTTGGACGAGCACGACCTTCGAATCGCGGTAAATCGCCGTGACCCGATCGCCGACAATCTCGAGCGCCGAGGCCCGCCCCCCCTTGTAAACGCCCGACATGGCCGTGTCGATGAGGAACTCACGGCCGCCGAACCGGGACACGATGCGGCCTGTCGTCTGGATCGAGTGTGCGGTCACAAACCGCTTTGCGCCGTAGCGCGACAGGAGCCCCTGCATCAACGAACGCCCCTCTTCCTCCGTCCACGTATCGAACCCGCGGAACCACAACGGTCCTTCGCTCGCCAGCAGCGGAGACGTGCCGATCGACAGGACTGCGTTGATCATGTCGACGTGGCGGCGGTTCGGCGCGACAAGCTGACGCCCCCTCAATCCTGCTGCTTCGACGCGCGCGGCCTCGACTGTCTCCTGGAGCGAGAAGCAGGGAAGAATCAGCCCGTCGTCGGCCATGTACTTCCGGCCGGCGTCGAACTTGCGGATCTCGCTCGCGACGGTCCGATTGATGTCCTCGAGCGACGACGCCGGAGCCGCCGGATTGATGCCCGCGTGCAGGAAGATAGTGCCGGCGATCTGGATGACCGGCTGGCGCTGCCGCAGCCATCGCCCGTATTCCCCATCCGCTTGCATTGCTGCCTGGTACTCGATGTACCCCTTCGGATGCGCGGCGAGCCACTTCTCGCGATTTTTTTGCCTGTAGGGCTCCGGGCGCGATCCGAGCGCGCGCTCACGTGCATCGCCAATGGCCATGTAATCGCGAAAGGCGCCCTCTCTCCGCTTCTCCGAGTCGGATCCGGCGAAGGCGTCGTACGCAACGGGATTGACGTCACGCACTTCGCCGAGGAGGTTCATCGCATCGTGGTTGCCGAGCAGGATGTGCACGCTGCCGCCTGAAACTGCGGCTGACGACTCGAGCCCCCGAAGGAAATCCAGCAGCTTCCTGATGTCCGGTCCGCGATCGAAGTAATCCCCCGTCTGGACGAGCACGGCGGTGCCGCCGGCCCAGGCCGCCGACGAATCGATCAGACCCGCCGCCTCGAGGATCCCTGTGAACGCCTTGTAGTCCCCATGGACATCGCCAATCGCGACGACGCGCAGAGGCGTCGGTTGGCCGTGGACGCCCGGCCAGGAGAGCAGGGCGACGGCGAGGATGGTGGCAATCGCGCGAATGGAGCGACGGTCGATCATTGGAGACGCTGCTCGATGCCTCCAGTGTATCGCCGGGCTGCGAATCGAGGCGGCGAAACTGACGGAGGTGAGCGGCCGCAGCGTCGCGCCGCGGTCCGCTCACCTGGCTCCGATTCCGGCCGGCCGGGAATTAGCGAACGTCGTCGCCCTTGTGGTTCGAATTCGGCAGTGCCTTCGAAGGTTCGGTGCTCTCCGAAGCGAGCCCGCTGCAGTCCATCGCGAGCGCCTTGAGAATCGTGCACGCGATCTGCCGCGTCTCGACTCCGTCATCAATCGTCTTGCGCGCCAGCCGCGGATTCGACACAAGCAACGCGACGTGCACATCGTCGTCGGCAAAGCTGCCATGATCGGCAATCTTCGTCGCGGTCGCGACCGGCGGCGTGTAGACGGTGCCGGGGATCGCGCGCAGGATGATATCGGGCGTCCGCGAGTCGGTCAGCGGATCGGAATAGAGCGCCGCGAGGTCGGCTCCCCAGAGGACGCCCTCGCCGGGCGCGGTGGCGTCGATCCCCGTGATGGCGGGATCCGTCGCCTTCAGCTTCTCGACCACCTGGGCCGTGAGCGTCTGATCGGTCAGCCAGATGAGCGGCCCGGTGTCGGCGCTCAGCAATCCCAGGAGCCCAGGCTTGACCGCGTTGACAACGGCGCTGATGCCCAGCGGATCGATGCGACGCAGCGTCGCCGGATCAACCGGCGAATTGCCATGTTTGGCCGTGACGATGATGAGCGTGGAGTCGAGCAGGCCGTGGTCGCGCAGCGCGGCCACCATCTGACCAATTGAGGCGTCCGTGTGCTTCAGCGCCTCCTGCAGCGGAGCGGAGGGTGTACCGTTCGCGTCCAGGTAGCCGCCGCGAGCCCCGCCGAGCGGCGTCATGTCCAGTTTCTGGCCCACGCTCACCGCCTGAAAGTTCATCCCGAAGATCGTCGGCACGCCACTTGCCGTCGTGCCGGTGTGATCGAACCCGTCGATCTCGTGAAGGATTGCCGCAACCTTCATGTCGTCGTAGGCCATCGTTTTCGCGAATGAGGCGGTGGTCGTCAGCGCGGAGGCGCAAGGAAGCAATCCTGCGCAACTCGCGATCTCCGGCGTATATAGATCATCGATGCCGGTGCCCGAGGGCCCGTTGAGGAACTCGTATGCCGGGTGCTTGTCGGACCACGCCGTCCGGCCGCCGGCCGCCTTGATCAATTCGAAGACGTTATTGACCCTCGGGAACTGGTGCGGAAATACGCGGCTGCAGTCCGCCGGATCGCGGGGCAGTTTCGTCGGGTCGATCGTGGTGATGAACGGCGCGTCGACCGGCACCAGGTCGAGGTTCTGCTTCCACTGCGCGCGCGTGCCCGGCGCCGGCGCCCCGGCCACACAGGTGCCGCCTGCCGTCACGAGTGAACGGTCGTATCCGTCGTCGTAGTACACGCCGGTCGAGCGCGGGGTTCCGCCGGTGACCATCGCGAGCATCCCCGGGAAGGAGTCCGACGGCTTCGTCGCCGTGGCGTTCCTGTATGTACGCCCGATGGCGCTCAACTGCGCCAGCGTTGAATCCCTGTGCTCCGCCACATAGCGTTCGAGGTCGGCCTGGCGCAGGCCGTCCACGCTCAGGAGCAGCACGCGGTCGACTGAGGCGTCGCCCTCATAATTTCCCTCGAACGCCTCCACTGCCGCCAGCCCTGCCAGACATACCCCGGCTGTGACGATCACCTTCACGATGCGACGGTTCATGCTTCGTCTCCTGTGTTGAGCTCTGTGAGCCTGCCAAGTGTTAGAACACGATGCGAGTGCCGAGCTGAATCTGACGCGGACCGCCGAACCGGGCGGTGGACGGAGCGAACAACGGCTGTCCCGCGGTAGCCACGGGCTGCGCCGGGGTCCCGAACACGCTGACCGCGTCCGGCCCGAAGTTCAGGTTCTGCGCCCTCGTCACGTTGAACGCTTCGCCAATCAGCTCGACCCGGCGCCCGCCACCCAGCCGGAACGACTTCATCAGTCGCACGTCCAGATCGAAGAACGCGGGCTGCCGGAAGCTGTTCCGGCCGACGACGTGGCCGTCGATGATCGCGCGGTCGTTCTCGTCGTTGGCGTCGCCCTGGGTATCGAACCCGACGATCGGCGTATACGGCGTACCGGTCCGGGCGAACAGAATTGCGCCTGCCGTGAAGCCGCCGGGCACGTCTGCAATGGCGTTGAAGTTCACGTTGTGGCGCACGTCGTTCTTGGAATAGGCCCACTCCGGTGCGAGGTCGAACGGGTTGAGCGCGGTCTCGCGGCGGAAGAGATGCTCGTTCGAGTCGTCGTCCATGTTGCGGGCGAGCGCGTAGTTCGCCTGCATCTGGAACCGGGAAGCCAGGCGGTGCGTGAGGGAAACCGCGAGCGCATCGTACCGCGACCGCGCGGTTGACTCGTTGATCGAGAGCGCGCCAATCGAGGGATCCGGCCGTGTCGACGGAAAGATCGGGAGGCCGGTCGGGTTGATCGTCGGCTGGAAGAGGTTGCGATCGAGGCGGCGCTGCAGATTCTGGGTCGAGTTCATCAGGTACCCGACCGACAGCGTCACGGTCTGCCCGATCATCTGCTCCACCGTTGCCGAACCCTGCCAGGAGCGCGGGTTCCTGAACTCCGGGTCGAAGCCGAACACGCGCGGGGCGGCGACTCTGACGTCGGCGGGCAGTGCCGTCAACGGCAGCGGATAGGTGAGAGCGTTCAGGACGGCCGGGTCGAACTTGCTGTCGACGGCGGCCGTCGTGATGCCGTTATCGGTGAAAACGCGCTGGAACAGCGTTGCAGGCGTTCGGGCGACGTACAGCCCTCCGGACAAGCGAACCACCGTCCGGTCCGCCCCGCCCACGGACCACGCGAGACCGGCACGCGGCTGCCACTGCTTCAGGTCGTTCGGAATGAACGCCGTGAACGGAATCGCCGGGTTCGGCTTCGTCGGCTGCGGATTCCACTGCCCTTCCCACCGGACGCCGCCACTCAGCGTGACATCGCCGAGCGCCACCTTGTCCTGCACGAACCCGGCGGCCTCTGTCTGTCTGCCGCTGAACAGCGCGTCTTCGGGGTTGAAGACCAGTACGGTCTGCCGGTAACGGCCGACCTTCCGGGCCATGAAGTCCGCGAGCGACTTGAAGTCGTACCGCCCCTGGATGTTGTCTTCCCGCTGCTGCGCCACGTCGTTGACGTTGAAGTCGAACCCGAAGCGCAGGCGGTTCAATCCCCACGTCAGGTTCACCTGGTCGGTCGCTTCGTAGCGGGTCGTGTGATACGCCCGCGGACGGCCTGAATCGCCGCCGAAATTGCCGAAGCCCGTAATCGTGACCAGCGCCGTTCTGAGGTTCGGGATCTCGTCGCGGTCGTCCGTCGCGATCTGCCCGCGGATTTCGTTCAGGATGCCGGGCCCGAACACGGTCGTGAGCCCCGCCTTCCCGCCGATGCTCTCGCTCTGGCGGCTGAAATTCGTCGTGACCGCCTGATTGAGCTGCAGGGTGTCGAAGTTGAAGTTGTCGCCGCGCAGGCGGCTGTACGTGCCCTGCAGGTTCAACAGCCCGCCCGATCCGACGACGACATCGGTCCGAACGAAGCCGGCGGAGGGATTGTTCGTGCCCCGCTGCTCCCCTTGCATGGCCAGGAATTCCGCCGGGACGGTGACGCCTGCCGCCTGCTGGTCGAAGTGCACGACGTACGGGATCTTCAACAGGCTCTGCTCGCCGGCCGCGAACAGGAACGCGCGGTCCTGGCGCAGCGGCCCGCCGACCGACCCGCCGAACTGGTTCTGCTGATTGTTCAGCGTGCGGCCGAACGCGTCGGGCGAGGTCAGGGTCTTCTCGCGGTCGTAATAGAACGCCTCGCCGGCCACACTGTTGGAGCCGGACTTCGTGACCACGTTGATGAACCCGCTGTTCGTGCGGCCGATTTCCGGCGCCGCGCCACTGCGGACCACCTGGAACTCCCTGATCGCCGCCTGCGGAAAGAAGAACACGCCTTCATTGCCGCCGCGCTGATTTCCCTGCAGCGCGTCGTTGAAGTCGGTGCCGTCGATCGCCACGTTCGAGTTGATGGATCGCTGCCCGGCGATCACCAGGCCGTTCCGATCCGACTCCTGTGTGATGGCCGGTGTGAGCTGGACGAACTCCGTGAAGTCGCGTCCGCGGATCGGCAGGTCGGCGACCGCACGCGCCCCAACGGTGGTGCTGGTCGCTGTCTGGTCCTTGTCGAGGAGCGGCGCCGCGGCCCTGACGGTCACGGTCTCCTCGAGCTTGGCAATCGTGAGCGCGAAATTGATCGTCTCGGTCGTGCCGACGCTCAACCGGACGCCCATGCGCTGAATGGTCGCGAACTTGGTCGCGGACACCGCCACCATGTACGTGCCGACCGGCATGGTGGAGGCGAAATACCGCCCGTGCGCATCGGTGTAGACGGACCGCGTGTACCCCGTCTCGCTGCTGATGACGATCACGAGCGCCCCGGAAACCGGGCGCGCGTCCGGATCGGTCACCGTGCCTTCCATGGCGGCAACGCCCGACCCTGACTGCGCGGCAGCAGGGGCGGCAGCGACGAGGAGAATCAGCAGTGCCGGCGCCAGCCCGCGCCGGAGCCCGCGCGGGTGACACCGGGAGATCAGGGCCGAGCGCAAGCGCATGTAGATCGTCACACAGTCCTCCGTGAACGGTTCGTGGTTACCGTGCCGCCTTGAGATCGAGCAGAATCACTTTCCGGAACTTCACCGGGACACCATCGAGCGTGGCCGGCTTGTAGCGCCAGCGCTTCGCTTCCGTCAGCGCAAGACGGTCGTACACTGCGTTGACCCCGACCGACATCGTTGCGGTCTCGACCGAGCCGGTTTCGTCGATGACGATCTCGATGACGCCCGTGCGCACCGCGAACACGTCGGCGAGCGGCGCCCACGATTCGCGCAACGCGAGCGGCCGCACGACGTGGCCGTCCTCGACGCCGTAGATCCGATCGGTCGCCGCCTGCGCCGCCGGCACGCCGGCGCTCGCTGGGCTGGGCGGTTCAACCGGTGCCGCGACCGGGGCCCCGACCGTTGCCGCCGGCGCACGCCGTGACGGGGCGGCGGCGCTCAGCTCCCGGAATCCGACCGCGAGGGCGCGGATGTCGGACAGCGGCGGCTGGTTGGCCACCGCGGCGATATCGACATCGGCCAGCAGATCGAGCACCCGCTGGAACCCGGCTCTGGCGGACACTGAATCGTGGCGCTCCAGCGCGGCCTTCGCCTGCGTGTACTCCTGCTCGATGATTCCCGGCAGCACGCGCCGCCTGACCTCGGTGAACGCGGAGCGCACGCGGGGCGACTCGTCGGCCTCGGACGGACGAAATGACGGAGCCACCGTGATCACCGCCTCCATCGCCCGCTCCGCTTCCACCGTGCGGCCGAGGGCGAGAAGGCAGAACGCCCGGTACTGTTCGACGAAGCGGGCCTCGTCACCCGGGTGAGCCGTGGCACGCAACGTATTCAGCCGCACCAGCGCTTCGTCGTAGGCGGCGGATTGGTAAAGGGCGCGCGCCGCGCCGAGCGCATCCTGGGCAACAGCCGTGTTCGCCGCCGTCATGACGACGATCGCCGCGAGATAGCGCGCCGCCGCGCGCCGCGACCCGCGGCCCGGCGCCGTGATCGCGACTCTCTCGACTGCGCCATGCCGAACCGACTTGTTCACTGCTTTCGACCTCATCCCAGGCTGCCGTCGTAATCCCCACACGTATTCCGTCATCCTCCGTAGCGCCGGTCGCCGGTGGACGCAGCGGTTGCGCAAACCGTGCCGACGGCCTCGCACACGCCGCCCGCCGGTGAATACACACACGTTTTTACGGAACGGGCTGATCCCGCACACGTGTGCGCCGACACGAACCGTGATCGTGGCGCCCGTTCTGATATCGAGCGGACCGGGGCGGCGCGTGCGTTTTGGGGACGCCTGGCCCGTTCAGCAGGGGCGACGGTGGACGGCGGTCGCGTTCCGCTGATAGCCGAGCCCGGTGGGGCTGGTGGTGCCTGATGGCGGTGAGATCGTTACTGCCGCAGCGCCATGACTGGCTCGATTCGGACGGCTCGCCGGGCCGGCATTGCGGTGGCGGCGAGCGCGACGACGGTAAGCAGGGTCACGACGAGAATGAAGGTCAGGGGATCGGTGGTCGTGACGCCGTGCACGTAACTTGAAAGCACGCGCGACGTGGCGTACGCCCCGGCGACGCCAAGCAGGAGGCCGAGCAGGACCGGCTGCATGCCTTGCCGGACGATCAGACGCACGACGTCCGATCCGCGTGCTCCGAGCGCCATCCGAATCGCGATCTCCTGCCGTCGCTCGGTCACGAAGTAGGCGATGACGCCGTAGACGCCAATCGCCGAGAGCAGCAGACCGCTGCCGCCCAGCAGCAGCATCAACAGTGTGTTGAAGCGAGCCTGCGCCATCGATGCGCGCAGTCTCTGATCCATCGACCGCACCTGGTAGATCGGGACCGTCGGGTCGACCCGCTCAACGGCCGCACGGGCGGTCGCCGTCAGCACAGAGGCATCGCCGGTCCGGCTTCGCGCCACGAGTGTCATCGTCCGCTGGATCCAGGTCCAGGCAGCGTCGGGCGCCTGAGCGATGGGTAGAAAGAACTCGGGCCGCGAGTCCTCCTCGGGTCCGCGCGAGCGCATGTCCTTCACGACGCCCACCACGGTGCGCCACCCCGGGTTCTGGGCACTGCCGTCGCAGCAGCTGAATCGCCGCCCGATGGGATCCGCGCCGGGGAAGAGCGCGTGGGCTGCGGCTTCGTTGAGAACGGCGACCCGGAGGCCGCCGCGGCGATCCTCGGGCAGGAAAGGTCGTCCACGGACAACAGGGACGCGCAGTGTCCGGAAGTAGTCGATCGTCACGATCGCAAGCCGCGTGATGACGAAGTTGCTCTTCTCCGGTGCCTTGCCCTCTGGCAGGAGACCATTGCCGTTGCCACCCGGCGTGAGCGGTGCGAGTGTCGAGGCGGCCGCGCGCTCGACCGAGGGCATGGCCGCCAGCCCCGTCACGATGTCATCGAACGCCTGCACGACTCGGGCTGGATCCTGGTAGCGGGCAGCCGGCAGCGTGAGCCGCGCGGTCAGCAGTCCGCGGGGATCGAACCCGGGATCCGTGCGCTGCAGGTGGAGCGCGTTTCGTACCAGCAACCCGGCGCCGACGAGCAACACGATCGCGAGCGCAACCTCGGCAGCGACGAGGAGATGCCGGATTCGGTCCCGGCCGGTCGTGGCCGTACGGCCTCCTTCGTTGAGCGCGCCGCGCAGGTCGCCTGCCGCGGCCCGGACGGCGGGCGCGATCCCCGCGACGAGTGCGCTGACGAGCGCGGTCCCGACGGCAAACGCCAGGACCACCGCGTTCACACGCGCGTGCTCCAGCCGCGGCACTCCTTCGGGCGCATACGCCACGAGCGCCGGGACGGCAAGCCACGCCAGGATCACTCCCACGCCGCCGCCAATGGCGGTCAGGACGACCGTTTCCGTGAGGAGCTGACGCACGATTCGGCCGCGGCTCGCACCAATGGCGGCGCGGACCGCCATCTCCCTGGCGCGGATGCCGCCGCGCGCGAGCAGCAGGTTGGCCACGTTGCCGCACGCGATGAGCAACACGAGCGTGACGGCGCCGAGCAGCACGAGCAGACGCTGCCGGTAATCGCCGACGAACTGCCGGTGCAGGGGCTCGAGTACGGCGGGATTCACTTGCGAGTCGCCCCGATACAGTTGTTTCATCTGCGCGTGAATCGCCCGCAGTTCCGCCGCGGCCTGCGCCTGTGACACGCCGGGCGCGAGCCGGCCGGTGACTGACAGATAGTGCTCGTCATGGTTCGCCAGCTGCGCCGGGGTGAAGGCGATAGGCACCCACAGCTCCTCGGCATCGCTCGTCACGTCGAACCGCGCGGGCATGACGCCGATCACGGTAAATGGCGCGGCATTGAGCTGGATCGTTCGGCCGACGACTGATGGATCCGCGCCGTAGCGCCGCGTCCAGAGACGATGGCTCAGGACGACGAGGTGGCCGTTTTCTGGGGTGTCTTCCACAGCCCCGAACACACGGCCGTGCTCTGCCGGCATGCCCATCGCCGTGAACCACGTGTGCGTCACACGAGCGCCCAGGATCCGCTCGGGACGGCCCTCGTCCGCCAGATTGAAATTGAAGTAGTTCGAGGCGCCGAGCGCAGAGAAGGACGTCGCATGCGTGCGCCAGTCGGAGAAGTTGCCGATGGACACGTCGGATGGACGGCCACGTCCGTCGAAATCTTCCCCGACGACCATGAGTTGATCCGGTTCGGGGTACGGCAGCGGCTGGAGCACGACGGCATGCACGACGCTGAAGATCGCTGTCGTCGCGCCAATGCCAAGGGCAATCGTCAGCACCGCAATGGTCGCGAAGGCCGGCGCTTTCGTGAGCTGCCGAAGCGCGAACCGCACATCATCCCGCCACTCGAGCATCAATCTCATCTGTCCACCTTCCGCACGACGGTCGATGTCGAGGTTGGACGGATCTGGTGGCCCAATGGTTGGCGCCCTCAGGTTTCTGCGTCGAGGAGATGTCGCCCCCGGCCTTCCGCTCCCGCACCACGCGTATGATGGTCGCCGACACGCGTGCGCTGGTTCACTGGGACGTCTTCGACGATCCGTCAGCGCCCAAGGCGCCACAGGCCGTCCAGTGAGGGTGCGGGGACCCGCCGACCGGCGCAAGGCCTCCTGACGGAATGCAGATACTTCGCGTCTACGATCCGGCGCGCCGGCCGCCCAATTGGACGGACATCATCCGGCCGGGTCAGTTCGTCGCGTTTGCCAGCCATCTCGAAACCGAGGCGCCGTGCGATCCCACCGGCACGCCAGTGCCCGGGGACGCATCCACCTGCGTCATCTACGATTCCCTGGGCGAAGCAACAGCGTTCACCCGCGAGGCCGTGCAGAACGCTCCGGCTGTGCGATTCGACATCTTCGACTCGGCCGGCCGCAGTCTGCCGCCGCTGCTCACGGTCGTGCATCCGGGCCGGGTGCCGACGCTCGACGGCAATCCCACAGCCGCGCGACGCAACCGCATCGGCGCCCTTGCGCTCGTCGCCGCGGCGCCGATCCTCTTCTGGTTCGACTGGGCACGGCACGATGGGCTGTTGATTCTCCCGACGGTGCTCGGAATCAACATGATCATCATCGCCACCCGGCTGCTGCAGCTGAACAGCGCCCATGCGTCGGCGGCGCGCTCCCGCCGGGAGCGGCTCGCCGCGCACGGCGGCGATCCTGACGCCTGACACCTCGTCCTGGCGGGGATGAAACCTTTCGGGGCTGTCGACCGTCCAAGTGCGAGAGATATCCCCCACAATGTGGTTGAATAGGACCCAGGCCCTCGGCGATTTCGAACAGCTGGTGCTCATGGGAGTGCTGCGGCTGGCGGACGAGGCCTACGGCGCCGCGATCCGCCGCGAGATTCACGACCGATCGGGCCGGGACGTCTCGATCAACGCCGTCTACACCACGCTCGACCGCCTCGAAGGCAAAGGGCTTCTGCGGTCGTGGGTGGGGGCGCCCACGGCCCAGCGCGGCGGGCGCCGCCGGAAGTTCTACGAGCTCCGTCCGGCCGGCATCGCGGCCCTCCGCCAGGCATACCACGCCTTCCACGCGATGGCGGACGGTCTCGAAGCTCGCCTGGGCGCCAAATGAGATCCACTCCGCCGCGACTGGCGGTGTGGCTCCTGGATCGGCGGCTGCCCGACACCTGGCGCGATTACGTCGTGGGCGATCTGGTGGAGGAGTTCCATGCGCGCGCCGAGGCGTCGGAGCCCGCCGCACGGCGCTGGTTCTGGCGTCAGGCCCTGCGCTGCATAGCGGCGCCGCCGCCTGTGCTGTGGCACGCAACCGTGCCGCAGGATTCACCGGGAGATTCGATGTTCCGTACACTGCTTGCCGATTTTCGCTATGGGATCCGGATTCTCTCCCGTACTCCGGCCTTCACGCTCGCTGTCGTCGGCGTGCTCGCGCTCGGGCTGGGCGCGAACACGGCCATGTTCAGCATCGTGAACACGGTGTTGCTCCGCCCCCTGCCGTTCGACCAGCCGGACCGGCTCGTGCGCCTCTTCCATACGCCTCCCCAGGCGGCGTTTCCGGGCATTCACCGTTTCTCTGTTTCGGCGGCGAACTTCTACGACTGGAAGCGCGACGCGCGGGGCTTCGAGGGCATGGCGGTGTACCGGTTCCGGCAATTCACGCTCACGGGCGGCGCAGAGGTGAAGTCGATCGTGGCCGGAGCCGTCGATCCGGACCTCTTCAAGGTGGTGCGCGCGCAGCCGTCGCAGGGCCGGACCTTCCTGCCCGAGGAAGATTCGCCGGCGCGCGGACACGTGGCCATCGTCAGCCATGGCTTCTGGCGGAGTCATTTTGGCGGCGCCGACGTCATCGGCAGGACGGTGACGCTCGACGGCGACCCGTACACGGTCGTCGGGGTGATGCCGGCCAGCTTCAGCGTCCGCTCATGGGACCTGACGGCGCGTGATATCTGGGTGCCGCTGGCGTTCACGAGCGAGCAGCGCGCGGTGCGCGACAACCATAACGATCAGGTCGTGGCGCGGCTTGCGCCGGCTGTGGACGTGCGCCGCGCCCAGTCCGAAATGGATCTCGTGTCGGCCCGGCTCGAGCGCGAGTACCCGGAGAGCAACGCCGGCTGGGGCGCAACCGTCATTCCGCTGCAGGAGCTCATTGTCGGCGACATCCGCAGGACGCTCCTGATGCTCCTCGGCGCCGTCACCCTCGTTCTGCTGATTGCATGCGCGAACGTCGGCAACCTGCTGCTCGCGCGCGCCTTCGGCAGGCGCAAGGAAATGGCAATCCGCTCGGCTCTGGGGGCGGGGCGCCGGCGCGTGTTCCAGCAGTTGTTCGTCGAAGCGCTGCTGCTCGCGCTCGCCGGCGGCGCGGCGGGCCTTGTGTTCGCGCGCCTGGCGCTCGACGCGACCGCGGCGCTCCTCGCCGATCAGGTGCCGAGGGCCGATGAGATCGCCATCGATCTGCGCGTGGTGCTCTTCGTACTCGCGGCGTCGTTCGTCACGGGCGTTCTCGCCGGAGCGGTCCCCGCGCTTCGCGCCAGCAACACGGACTTGAACGGGGCGCTCAAGGAGGGCGGCCGGAACGACGCGGCAGTCGGGCTGCGGACGCGGCGCCTGCTGATCGTGTGCGAAGTGTCGCTGTCGCTCGTCCTCCTCATGACCGCCGGTGTGATGTTCCGGACCCTCGTGGCGCTCCGGAATGTGGACACGGGCTACAACCCGCACGGTGTGCTCACGCTCTCGGTGTCGCTGCCGGGCACGCGGTACAAGACGCCTGCCGAGAAAACCGCGTTCTTCGACGCCGCACTCGAGCGGATCCGCGCGCTGCCCGGCGTGCAGTCGGCCGCGACGATTGACACGCTGCCGTCGCAGGGGGGCTCGGTACAGCCCGCCGTGCCAGAAGGCACCGCGGAGCTCTCGCCGCGCGACCAGCCGACGGTCGCCGTGCGGCAGGTCTCGCCGGAGTATCTGAAGACCATGCAGGTGCCGCTGCGACGCGGACGCGACGTAGCCTACACCGACCGCGAGGCGCTGCTCGTCAGCGCGTCGGCCGCGCGGCTCCTCTGGGGCGACGCGGATCCGGTCGGGCGCCGCGTGACGCTGCCTCTCATGTCGAAGACGCTCACGCGCGAGGTCGTCGGGATCGTCGCGGACGTGAAGCTCGGTGAGCTCTCCGAGGCTCCCGTTCCGACGATCTACCTTTACACGCATCAGCAGCCGTCGCCTGAACTGGCGGTCGTGATACGCACGGCCGTGCCGCCCTTGACGCTGGCCCAGGCCGCTGCCGGCGCAATCCGATCGCTCGACGCGGCCCAGCCGGTCGACAACATCGAGACCATGGACAGCGTGCTCGAGCAGACGCTGACCTCCCAGCGGTTCAGCGCGCTGCTGCTGGGCGGGTTCGCCTGCGTGGCGCTGTCGCTCGCGTCGGTGGGGATCTACAGCGTGCTGTCGTACATCGTCCGGGGCCGCAGCCAGGAGATCGGCATCCGGACGGCGCTCGGGGCGCGAACGTCGGACGTCGTCCGGCTCGTCGTGTTCGAGGGCATGGCGCCTGCGCTCGTCGGCATCGCGATCGGCGTCGTGGCGGCGCTTGGTGTGGCGCCGCTGCTCGAGAAGCTCGTGTTCGGGGTGAACGCGTCGGATCCGATCACGTTGGTCGGCGTCGCCGGCGTTCTGGCGTTCGTCGCGCTCGCGGCGAGCCTGGTGCCTGCCTACCGCGCATCACGGCTCGATCCGCTCACGGTCCTCCGGGCAGGGTGACCCGCCGGCGGGCAAAGCCGGGGCCTACGCGCCGTCGAACAGTTTCAGCGCGAGCGTGCCATGCGTGACAGCGGCTCCGGCCCTGAGCGCGGCGGCCAGGAACACGACTTCCGCCACCTCCTCCCGCGTCGCGCCGGCGCGCTTGGCGCCTCGTGTGTGCACGTCGAGGCAGTACGGACACTGCGTCGTACAGGCGACTCCGAGCGCGATCAGCTCGCGGTACTTCCGCGGTATCGCGCCATCTTCCTTTGCGACGATGGAATCGAGCGCGACGAAGCCCTGGAACTCCGCCGGGGCAAGCTGCTTCAATTGCGACAACAGCTTCAGGTCGTCGCGGTCGTGATAGTGACTCATCGTGTCTCCCTGGCGTCAATCGCAGCGCATCGGGAACGCAGCGACTTTCGTGAAACGGAACCGACGGATGTGACGTACGGGTGGCCTCGGGTGACGCATCGCCGCGGCTGTGGGGCCGCGGCAAGCACCGCCCGACCGGGTCAGTTCGCGCCGCTTCGAGCGATGGCGACGAGGGCGACCCGGTTCACTCCGCTCTCCGCGAGCGCGAGATTGCCGTCGCGGGTCGGCATCATGTTGCGCACGACTCCGCCGCCCGCGGGAATGATCCACGTCTGGAACTTCTCCGTGCCCGGATCGAACCGCACGAGCGTGTTGGGCCTGACGGCTGACTCGCTGTACCAGATCGCGCCGCCGGTTGCGGCAATCCCGTACGGTTCGGACTGCCGGCCCCCCGGCGACGGCCATTCCCTGACCGCGCCTGTGGCCGGATCGAGGCGCCCCAGATAACCGCGCGCGAAATCCGTGTACCAGACAACGTCGTCGGGCGTCAGCGCGATGCGCCTCGGGCGCGCGGTGGTCGCCGGCAGCGGATATTCCGTAATCTGCATCGTGACCGGGTCCACCCTGCCGACACGGTTGCCGCGGAAGTCCACATACCAGGGAACCCCCTTCGAGTTGACCTGGATGCCGTACGGATAGGTGTTGGCACTCGGCGTGGCCGCCACCTTCATCGCCCCGGTCGAGGGCTCGAGTCTGCCCACCTGGCCCGATTGTAGCGTGAAGAACAGCGTGCCCTTCTGGTCGAATATCGGCGTGTGCGGACCGCGGGCGCCATCGGGCAGCGGGTATTCCGTCACGTGGCCGGTCTTCGGATCGAGCTTGCCGACATACGTGCTCTGGTTCGCTGTGAACCAGATGTTCCCCGCTTTGTCTTCGACGAGCCCGTGCGGGCCGGAACCGGCCCTCGGGAGCGGGAACTCCTTCATCTGACCAGTCGACGGATCCAGCCGCCCGAGGACGTTCGCGAACATGCCGCTCCACCAGATGGATCCGTCCGCCGCGGCCAGCGGATCGTGCGGGCGCGAGCCGAGGCTCGGCACGATCCATTCCTTGAACGAGACCGCCACCGGACCGGGGATCACCACCGCCTCGGGCGCCGGGCGGGGCGGGAAATTGGCCGCGAGATACGCCGCGATGGCCGTGGCCTGATCGTCCGGCAACGCGACCATCGACCCGAACAGCTGCCGCCACCCCGCCTGTGTGTTGCCCCACGAATTCGCGATCAGGTTGAGGCCGTGGCAGCGCGCGCACGTGCCCTGGACCATCTCGCGCCCCGGACCGTCCGGAAGAACGACGGCCTGCCCCCCGCGGCCCTGCGCGCCGAGTCCGATCGCGAGGGTCGCGGAGGCCATCGCTGTCGCCGCAACAACGCACGAAGTCGCTTTTCGCATGGTCCCCATAATTTTGCCAGCTTCGCCCAGGAACCTCTCGCAAATCATATGACTACGCGGCATGACCACCACGGTGTTTGACCTATTGTACCAATACACTGGTATAATAAGCGCACGTGAGCCTCGTCTCCATTGACCCGCGCGACGCCACGCCGATCTACGCGCAGCTCGAACGTGGCCTGCGCGCGGCCGTGGCGACCGGCCGCCTGGCGCAGGGCGATCAGCTGCCTACCGTCAGGCAGCTCGCCGTGGACCTTCGCATCAACGCGAACACGGTCGCCCGCGTCTACGCCGAGCTCGAGCGTGCGGGTGTGATCGAGACCCGGCGCGGCGTCGGCTCGTTCGTCAGCGCCACGCCGCTCCAGGCGCATCCGCCGCGCGACCAGGAGCGCCGGCTGCGGGCGTTCGTCACGCGAATACTCGCGGATGCCGACGCGGCGGGGTTCAGCCTCGATGACGTGATCGCGGCGCTTCGCGAGCGCCAGACGTGATGGCGCCACGATGGGCGCCGCCCCCGGCGCGGTTTCCGCAAGTTATCTGAAAGGAAGCAGATGGCCTTCATCGACCTGACTCGTCGTTCGGAAGGAGCGGGAGCCGCGGGCGCCCGGCTCGGGCGCGCCAACGTCGTCGCGATCGTGATCCTGCTGGCGTGCATCCTCGCGGGCGTTCTCGGCACAGTCGCGACGGGCAGCCCCGCGCCGATCCTGATCTCTGCAATGGCCGGGGCCGTACTGATGCAATCGCCGAAAGTCGCGCAGCAATGGGAGCGCGCCGTGGTGCTGCGGCTCGGACGCTTCGTCGGCCTGCGCGGTCCGGGGCTGTTCTGGATCGTGCCGTTCGTCGACCGCGTGTCGTCGTGGATCGATCAGCGGACGATCACGACGAGCTTTGCAGCCGAGCAGACGCTGACGTCCGACACCGTGCCGGTGAACGTCGACGCCGTGCTGTTCTGGATGGTGTACGACGCGCAGAAGGCCGCCCTCGAGGTCCAGGACTACGCGCAGGCGGTGAGCTGGGCGGCGCAGACGGCGCTCCGCGACGTCATCGGCCGCACGCCGCTCACCGAACTGCTCCGCGGCCGCGAGCGGATTGAAGCGGATCTCCAGCAGCTCATCGACCAGCGCTCGACGCCGTGGGGCGTGACCGTCTCGTCGGTCGAGATGCGCGACATCGTGATCCCCGTGGCGCTCCAGGACGCCATGTCGCGGGAGGCGCAGGCGGCCCGCGAAAAGCAGGCGCGCATCATCCTGGGCGAGGCCGAGATGGAGATCGCACACTCGTTCCAGGAAGCGGCCCGATCGTACTACGACAATCCCACCGCGCTGCAGCTTCGCGCGATGAACATGTTGTACGAGGGGCTCAAGGACAAGGGCGCGCTGATGCTGATTCCCAGCAGCGCCGTGGATTCGCTCGGCATGGGTGGCATGCTCGGTGCCGCGGCTCTGCGGCACGAACGGCCGGCGCCGCCCGCCATCGACAAGGGAGACGATCGTGGAAAGCCATAGTCCCGACCGGCTGAACATGCGCGTGTGGCTGATGCTCGCAGTTCTGGGTGCGGTGCTGTGCATCGTGGGCTGGCTGCGCGCTCTCGGCTGATCGCCAGCCGATTCATCGTCTCTTTCACGGTCCACCTGCCGATAGACATGTGCGTTCCGCTGCGCATGACGTGTGCCGTTGCGAGCCGCGGTCCCCTCCCGCGTCTCCGGCCGCCGGTCTGACGTCGTATCCGATCCGCCTGTATCCGAATAGCGGGTCCCGGCGCGCGCTTCGCGCGCATTTGCGCTTTCCCTCAGATAAAACCCGCGTCCGCCGCGAAACGGCTCAGGTCGGCGCCCTTGCAGAAGCGCAGCGCACCGGGCTCGCCGCGTGCGGGCCCGCCGCCGGTGGTCTCAGTTGGAGCGACCGGCGCCGTTCGCCACGCGCTCTCGACGTGACAGAGACCCTCTCCACGTCGCCAGGTGACGTCATGACGCTCCGTTCGATGTGCACGACGATGATGGTGGCCTTCTGCATCCTTGCCGGGCAGCGCCTCGTGTCGACCCAGACCGCGCCCGGGGGCACGTACTTCATCACGGACCTCGGAACCCTGGGCGGCACCGAGAGCCAGGCGCTGGGCCTGAGCGCACGCGGCATCCAGACCGTCGGCAGCGCCCGTCGGGCCGACGGCAGCAGCCATGCCTTCGTGTTCGACGGTGCGATGACCGATCTCGGCACGCTGGGCGGCGCCGCCAGTGCGGCGACCGACATCAACGGCGCCGGCGAAGTGGTCGGCCGCGCCCAGACGACGACGGGCCGCACGAACGCGTTTGTGTATTCGGCCGCCGGCGGCATGCGGTCGCTGGGTACGCTTGGGGGGAGCCAGAGCGAGGCGGCCGCGATCAACGAATCTGGAGAGATCGTCGGCAAGTCCGACACCGCGGGCAATGCCGCCAGCCGGGCGTTCATCTACCGCAACGGCGCCATGACGCTCCTCGGGGGCACCTTCGGCGGGACCAACAGCGCGGCGACGGCGATTACCGACTACGGTGAAGCCGCCGGCTGGGCCTCGACCGCGGGCAACGCCACGGTGCACGCCTTCTGGTACAGCGGCGGCGTCACGACGGACCTCGGGTCGCTCGGCACCGCGAGCGAGGCCCTGGGGCTGAATGACGCCGGGCAAGTCGTCGGTCGATCGACACTGCCAAGCGGGGTGCGGCATGCGTTTCTCTACAGCGACGGCGTGATGCGCGACCTGGGGACGCTCGGCGGCCCCAACAGCGAAGCGGCGGGGATCAACTACTCCGGATCTACGCGGATCGTCGGCACCTCGGACGTCGCCGGCGGGGGCACGCACGCCTTCGTGTACGAGAACGGCACCATGACGGATCTCAACTCGCGCCTGCCAGCCGGTTCGGGCTGGGTGCTCGAGGCGGCCACGGCGATCAACGACTCGGGGGAGATCGTCGGGTGGGGGCAGGTCAACGGTCAGCGGCACGGGTTCCGGCTCACACCCCCCGTCACCCTGGCGCTGCGGCCTTTCGGCGTGCTGTCGAACGAGGACAGCAACATTCCACGCAACGGCGTGCAGGTCGGGCGTTCGGTGACGTTCGTCACGTCGGTCGTCGTGACGTCCGACGGGACCGCACGGAACGTCGTGTTCACCGATGCGATGAGTGGCGCCCTCGACATCGAGTCGGTCCGCCTGTATCACGACGCCGGGACGTGCAGCGTCGCGCAGAAGACAGTCACGTGCCGCTTCCCGACTCTCGGGTTCGCCGGATTCTTCGAGGAGGAGGTCTGGGTCCGTGTGCGTGTCACGGCCCCCGGCGCGTTCTCCCACACGGCCCACGCAACAGCGGACAACTCCGTGCCGGACGGCGGGGTCGACACAGTCGAGGAGCACAACATCGGGATCGCGCTCGCGTCTTTCGCGCTGTCGGCGACGTCAACCGCTGGCGGAACCGCCGTGTCGGCCAAGGCGACCCTGACCTCCCTCGCCCCATACGGTGGGGCGGTCGTCTCGATCGTGAGCAGCAATCCGGCCGTCGCGCCGGTGCCGGCTCAGCTCATCGTGCAGCTTCCGACGAACACGCGATCGTTCAACATCGTGCCGGCCGTCGTCTCTCAGCCGACACAGGTGACCATTTCGGCCACCTACGGCCTCGTCACGCTCTCGCAGACCTTGACGGTGCTGCCGCCAGCCCTCAGCACCCTGGCGCTGAGCCGCAGCACGCTCATCGGCGCGTGTCAGACGGCCACAGCAAAGGTGACGCTCACGGGGTGGGCCCCGTCGAACGGAGCGGTGGTGTCGCTTGCGGCCACGGCAGCGGGCGTGAACACGCCGCCGTCCGTCACGGTGCCGGCAGGCACCAGGAGCGCAACCGTGACCGTTTCCGCACGGGCGGTGTCGACGATCAACGCAGGTACGTTTACGGCCTCCTACGGTGGCGTATCCAAGTCGCTCAATCTCACGGTCCGCCCGATCTACCTCCAGAGCGTCGCGCTGACGCCGACGTCCACCCCGGGAGGCGGCTCAGTCAGCGGCGTCGCGACGGCGGAATGCGCCGCGCCGTCCGGAGGGCTGTCGGTCGCCCTTTCCAGCACGAATCCGGCGGTGGCCACTCCGACCACCTCGTCGATCGTCCTTGCGGCGGGTTCGACGAAAGGCAGCTTCAGCGTGCGCACGACGAAGCCCGCCGCGACGACGACCGTCACGATCAGGGCGTCGGCACATGCGGTGACGAAGAGCGCGGCGCTGACCGTGACGCCAAACTAGCCTCTCCGGGGTGTTGGCGACGGTCGAAGCACGCGATCGCCGCGCGCCGGCAGCGCGTCACAGGTGCACTTACGGGCAGACTTCACCGGAGGGGCATGGGAGGGGCAACGGCACCAGCGCCATGCCCCTCCCCCGGGATGGTGCAGGTTTCTGTCCAGGCTACAGGCTCGCAACGGCTGCCGCCGGTCAGAACACCCGGATCGACGAGACATCGTCGTGCCACTTACCGCGGAGATTCGGCACGTCGGACCGGATCTCGGTGGAGCGACCGCGGAGGTTCCGGTCCTTGAAGATGCGCACCTCGGCGCCGAAGACGCGGATGGACGAGATGCTGTCGTTGAAGCCGCGCGGCAGCCCCGTGTACGTCGCGCCGCGCGGCGCGCAGAAATACGGGCCGCGGAACTCGGCATCCTTGTAGAAACACGCGCCCTCGCGCGGCTGCGGCTCGGTGGTGCCCCAGACCGGCGCCCGATCGCCCCGCCAGCCGCCGGCGCCCCGGCCGACTTCGACCGACGAAATCTGATCGTTCCAGCCTTCGCGTTTCAGATCCCGTATGTCGCCGAGAAAGCGCGCCGATCGTCCGCGCAGGTCCTTGTCCCGGAACACCGTCACGTCAGCCGCGCCAAGGACGCGCACCGACGAGATCCGATCGCCCATGCCGTCGGGCAGTGAGCGCAGCCGTTCGCCAGGCTGCACGCAGAAATAGCGACCGTGGAAGTTCCGATTTTCGAAAAAGCAGGCTGCCGCCTGGGGCATGCGTTCGCGGCCCCAGCGCGGCTGCGCGCTCGCAACCTCGGCGCGGATCAGGCTGAACAGCGCGATCACACACGCGATCATCTTGCGGTTCCTCATGGTGCGTCTCTCCCATTGCAGATGCAGCTCACGCTGCTCCGCAGTGTGCGTCGCCGCCCTGGGCCTGTCAATTCCGCCGGATCGCACGGCCGGTCCCAGGGAGAGCCGCGCGATCGGGGACGGTGCGCCCGCCCGTGGTCAGCTGCCTCCATCACTTCGCGCAGGTCCGCGGTCCGTGTATCCTGCACAGCGCGGGAACCCGAGGAGGCGCAATGGCGAGCGGCGGGGCCGTCACAAGGCGAACGTTCGTGGTCACGGGCGCAGCAGCGCTGCTGTCGGCGCGGGCACCACGCGGCGCGCGATCCGTGACGGCGCGGGAGGTGGTCGGCCGCATTCAGGCCCACGTGGGCGTGCCGTGGCGCGAGAAGACCGTTGACGGGTTCAAAGCCGGCGACCCCGACACCGCGGTGACCGGCATCGCCACGACCGTGATGGCCACTCTCGACGTTCTGCATCAGGCCGCCGCGGCGGGGCGCAACCTCATCGTCACTCACGAACCCACGTTCCAGGGGGGCGCCGACGACGCGGGGCCACGCGGGAGCGATCCGGTGTATCTCGCGAAACAGGCGTACATCAACGAGCATCGGCTCGTGATCTGGCGGTTCGCCCATCACTGGCTCGCGCGGCGCCCGGCCGAGTTCACGCGCGCCCTGGGGACGGCGCTTGGATGGGCCGCAGGGCGCGATCCGGCAAACGAGCGGCTGTACACGGTCCCGGCGACGACCGTCGCCGGCGTTGCGGCGCACATCCGGACGCATCTGCAGATTCGCGGCGGCATACGCCTCGTCGGTCGCGCAGACGCGCCGGTCCGTCGAATCGTACTCAGTCCCGGCACCACGGATCTCGCGAGCACCGTCGCCAACCTGCGCGATGCCGACCTGCTCGTGAGCGGAGAGCCGCGCGAATGGGAGGTGGTGGAGTACGTCGCGGACACAGCCGCCGCGGGGACGCCGCGCGCGCTGATTGCGATTGGACGCGTCGTCTCAGAAGAACCAGGCATGCGCGCCTGCGCCACATGGCTGCGGACCGTCGTGGCGGGCGTGCCGGTCCAGGCGATCGCGACAGGAGATCCTTATTGGAGGCCGGCCGTATGACGGCCCGCGAGCTCGTCGCCCGGATCCAGGAGAAGGTGGCCGCGGAAGGCATCGCGTGGCGCGCCGAGACGCGCGACACGTTCAAGGCAGGCGATCCCTCGACCGTCGTACGAGGCGTCGCCACGACCGGCATGGCCACATTCGACGTCCTGAAACGTGCGGCGGCCGCGGACGCGAACTTCGTCGTCACGCACGAACCCACGTTCTACAACGACAAGGACCTCACCGACGGACTCGAGACCGACCCGACGTACGTTGCGAAACAGCGTTACATCGCCGCGAACGGACTGGTGATCTGGAGGTTCCACGATCACGCGCACGCACTGCGGCCAGACCCGCTCATCGCGGGTTCGGTGCGCGCGCTCGGCTGGACACAGTACGCGACACCGGGCGACCCGCGGCTGTACGTGATGCCCTCGACCACCCTGCGGGCCCTCGCCGCGGACGTCGCCAGGCGCCTGAACGATCACGGGCTTCGCGTCGTCGGGGATCCGGACATGCGCGTGAGTCGAATTGCACTCGGTCCCGGGTATGGGATCCCGCCCCTCACGGCTGACATCGACGTGGCGATCGGCGGCGAAGCGGCCGAAGCCGGCGGCAACGCCGAATACGCCATGGATGCGGCCGCCGCCGGGCGCCCGCGCGGCATGATCGTCCTGGGCCATCTGATGTCGGAGGATTACGGGATGCAGGAAATCGCGGACTGGCTGCACACCTTTCTGTCGGATGTGCCGATCCGCTTCATCCCTGCCGGCGAGCCCTTCTCGAACGTCCAGTGAGCGCCCCGGTCGCGACGACGCGAGCTCTGCGCGGCCGCCGAAGTCATTAGGTCCGGTACCTCAATCGAACTACACTGAGACTTCACCAAGATTTCCATCCTGTTCAGCAGGCGGACACTCCACCGGTGAATGCCTTCCCGCTGACGGCAGCGCTGTCTGCAGGGATTCCCGAGGGACCAGCCAATGGCGTCGACGCGATCCGCGAGTTCGTTTTGCGTGCTCCTCGTCGACAGCGACGCCAGGACGCGTGAGATGTACGCCATCGCGCTGACCGCGGCCGGGTTCGTCGTTCTCCATGCGGGCGACGGCGTCGAGGCGCTGCGGTGCGCGTCGAAGTCCACGCCGGATGTAATCGCGACGGACGTGCAGATTCCCGGGATGGACGGAATGACGCTCATCTCGTGCCTCCAGGGGGATGTGCGCACAGCGGGGATCCCGGTGATTGTAGTCACGGCCGCCGGGGAGGTCACGAGCCGGGCAGGCACGGCCGTCCGTCCCGCCGCGTTCCTGCCCAAGCCGTGTCCGCCGGATGTGCTCGTCGCCGAGGTGTCCCGGCTGATCGACGTGGCGCACCCTTCGTACCCGCTCGCCGCGGCCAGGCTGATGGAACACACGCGCCTTCAGGCGTGCACTCTTCGGCTGCGTCAGAAGCACGCGACGCTGCATCGGGACCGGGCTCCGTTCGATGTCCTCGATCACCACGAGCACCTCGAGGCGCTGCGCAAACACAGGGCCGCGCTGCTCACGCACAAGCGCCGCCTTCGCGTCACGTCCCCGATTCGATTCCCGACGCCGCCGCCAATTGCGCCCCGACCGGCGTAATCGCACCGGGTCGTGGGGACTGGCACCTTGGCACCCTTGGCACCCTTGGCACCCCTGGCACGACATGATCAATCCGCCCCCGAGCGCCTTGCCGGTAGTTTGGTATGCTGCGGGGACGCTGCGCGGCTTGCCAGAGAGCGGCGCGAAACGCGTGTTGAAGGAGATCCATGGCAGTGAGTGACTTGCGTGTATGGGCCGTCAAGGGGGCCGAGCAACGGCTCGCCGAGATCGCCGAAGAAGCCCGGGCTATCTTCCGGGCGTTTCCGGAACTGCGGGCCAAGGGTCGCGGGTTCGGCGGGGCGTCCGCCGACAACGGCGCGGAGTCGCGTCGGCCGCGCCGCAGAGCGCGGAAGAGGCCTCCCATGTCGGCGGCAGCACGAAAGGCTGTCGGTGCACGGATGAAGAAGTACTGGGCCGAGCGACGGAAATCGGCGGCAAAGCCCAAAGGATAGCCATGCGCGGCCGCGTCGCCTTCGTGTGCCTGCTCGCCGCATCGATGATCCCGTCACTGCACGCCGCTCCCGCCGAACCGCACCCGTTCAACGTCCGCGATCTGATCGCAATGGACCGTCTGTCGGAGCCGGTCGTGTCGGCGGACGGCTCGCACCTCGCCTTCACCATCAGCTCGCTCGACCTGGATGCGAACCGTCGCCGAAGCGACATCTGGGTGATGCGGGCCGACGGCGGCGAGCTCCGCCGGCTCACCAGCGACCCGGCAAACGACACGAGCCCGGCCTGGCACCGGGACGGCCGGCACGTCTTTTTCCTGTCGTCGCGGTCGGGCAGCGCGCAGGTCTGGCGCGTGGACGTCACGACAGGCGAGACGTCGCAGGTCACGACGCTGCCCGTGGACATCGGCGCCTTCAGAGTCTCACTCGACAGCGCCTCGCTCGTCGTCAGTGCGGACGTCTTCCTGGACTGCGACACGCTCGCCTGCACCAGTGAACGGCTGGCTGCCCGGGAGAAGGCGAAGGCGACGGGCCAGGTGTACGATCGGCTGTTCGTGCGGCACTGGGACAGCTGGTCGGACGGCCGGCGCGCGCACCTCTTCGTCGTGCCGGTGTCGGGCGGCACGCCGGTGGACGTGATGAAGGGGCTCGATGCCGATGCGCCGTCGAAGCCGTTTGGCGGCAGCGACGAGTTCACCTTCACACCCGACGGTTCCGCCGTCGTGTTCACGGCGCGCGACGCCGGACGCGAGGAGGCGTGGTCGACCAACCTCGATCTCTTCGTGGCGCCGGCGGACGGCCGCGCCGCGGCGAAGAACCTGACCGCCGCCAACAAGGCGACCGACACCACTCCGTCCTTTTCACCCGACGGCAAGTGGCTCGCGTACGCGTCCATGCAGCGGCCCACCTACGAAGCCGATCGCCTGCGGCTCATCGTGCGCGCCTGGCCGGACGGACCCGAGCGCGTCGTGACCGGGGCGTGGGACCGCTCGGTCGGCGAGATCGTCTGGTCCGCCGACAGCCGCACGGTGTACACGACCGCCGACAATCTCGGTCACAAATCGCTTTTCGCGATCGACGTCCCGACCGGCGCCGTCCGGACGATCGTCAAGGACGGGCACATCTCGAGCCCGGCCGTGGCGGCGGATCGCGTGGTGTTCCTGCGGGATCATTTCCGCTCGCCCGCCGAAATCCACTCCGCGCGCGCGGACGGGACCGATGTGACCGCACTGACCACCGTCAACAGGGACCGCCTCGAGGTGGTGAAGCTCGGCGAGCCGGAGCAATTCACCTTCCAGGGGGCGAACGGCGACACCGTGTCCGCCTGGGTCGTCAAACCGGTCGATTTCGACCCGGCGAAGAAGTACCCGATCGCGTTCCTGATCCACGGAGGGCCGCAGCAGTCGCTCGGCAACAATTTTCACTACCGGTGGAATCCCCAAACCTACGCGGGTGCGGGTTACGCCGCGGTGATGGTCGATTTCCACGGATCGACCGGATATGGCCAGGCCTTCACGGATGCGATTCGCAGCGATTGGGGAGGCAAGCCCCTCATCGATCTGCAGAAGGGGCTCGACGCCGCGATCGCGAAGTATCCATGGATGGACGGCTCCCGCGCGGCGGCGCTCGGCGCCTCGTACGGCGGGTTCATGGTGAACTGGATTGCCGGCAACTGGCCGGATCGATTCCGGTGTCTCGTGTCGCACGACGGCAACCTCGACGAGCGGTTCGCGTACTTCGCGACCGAGGAACTGTGGTTCCCCGAGTGGGAACACGGCGGCACGCCGTGGGACCACCCCGCCGGATACGCCAGCGCCAATCCCATCGACCATGTCGGCAAGTGGAAGACGCCGATGCTCGTCGTACATGGCGCGCGCGACTACCGCATTCCCTATGCCCAGGGACTCGCAACCTTCACGGCGCTGCAGCGCCGCGGGATTCCAAGCAAGCTGCTCTTCTTCCCTGAGGAGAACCACTGGGTGCTCAAGCCCGCCAACAGCGTGCTGTGGCACGACACGGTCGTGACGTGGCTGAACCAGTGGACGGGCGCCGGGGACGCGCAAGGCTCAGCCCCTCGATAGTCGCTCGAGCGCACGCCGAATGCCGGCAGGATTTCGGCCGCGCACCTTCCGCTAACCTCCGTCGATCAGACTGACGCAGTGGCATCAGTCACTGATATCGTCCGACTCCGGCTCAGGGAGCGCAATGCTCGTCAGCCTGGGCGCCGGTCTGGGATCACGCGGCGCACGAACGCCTGAATCGGGGGGGCCCTGATCGTCCTCAGGGATCTCCATCAACTCATAACGGTCGAACACCATTTCGAATGGTGCCGCGTCCCCGTGTTCGAGAGCGCAGGTCGGTCGCGTAGCCACACATGTCCGCGAGCGGCACGCGGCGTGCGGTCACAAAAACACAAACTGGCACAGAACGGCGAGGGACCGTCGACGCCCCTCGAGTACGTGCCTACCGCGCCTGGCGCAGGCTGAACCGGGTCACCTACCGAGCGCCGCAGGACGGCCGGGCCACTGAGTACGGTCGAGCGCGGCACGGTCCCACTTCCCCAGCGTCGCCGCCTGCTCGTACGTCGTCTGGATGAATTCAGCGATCGCGCGATCTGGCGACTCTGCCTGTCGCACGGCGTCGTACGGCAGGATGAACTCGTTCAACTCGCGGTGGTAGTACGCCGCGGCGGGACTCACCCGCGCGTTCTTCAGCCCGTCGGGCTCCGGGACTGCGTACGCGTAGAAGGCCGGCTCCATCACCGGTCCGCTCCCGGGCCAGAACCCATGGCTGATCACCTCGTGAGAGTAGGCGTCCTGCATGAACGCCGGACCATCGCGCGGCGGCGCCGCCCGTCCTGAGAACCGCGTCACGGCGAGATCGAAGCTGCCCCAGAAAAACTGGACGGGGCTGCATTTGCCGACGAAGTCGCACCGGGACTCCGTGAAGACGCGCTCCACCTGGACCAGGATTCTCCAGAAGCGATTCGCGTACTCCGGGTCGTAGGCGTGATGGACGGTGTCGCTGTCGAGGCGGACGGGATCAGGGATTTCCACGGCCACCGGCCAGATCTTCACCGGCAATCCCATGTCGCCGAGGATGGCCATGATTTCGCGGTAGGTGTCAGCGACGGTACGCGGCTCCAGCTTCAAGGCTCGCCGCTGGCCGTCCGATACCTGCACGATCAGTTCGTGGCCGACAAAATCGAATTCCATGGTGAACGACCGTGAATCGTGCGGCAATGGCGCGGTAGCGATGCCTCTCGCCGTGACACGGAGTGATACGCCCCACGAGTGATTGATGGGCGGTGCCAGCGCCACCGCGATTTTGCCGACGATCTGCGACCACATGTGGAGCGTGGCGTACGTGTCCTTCCACGCATCGTACGGCAGGGCGGGCCAGAGGTCCTCGCGCGACACGGTCGCTGCCGCACTTCGATCGCGTTCTCGATCAGTGCTCATTCACACATTCCCCCGATCACGATGATGACCCCGCGAGTGACGGGAACAGCTTCAGATATACGCCGATGGCTATGTGGACGCAACCGACGCTTCTTCAAACCTGCGCGGCAATGGATCCGGCTTACCCATTTCGGGCATCACCATGCCGGACTCTGCGGCCCGGCACGGTGCGACGCCGTCGCGCTCTGCGTGTGCGGCTTACTTCAGGGCGTACAGACACGGAGCAACGTCGGTCGACGCGGTGAGCACGATCACAGGGATGCGCGCCGTGCAGGGCTCGCCGCGAAAGCGGCGGATCAGGTCGATCGCGTCCGCCTCCGGGATGCCGACTTCTGCGACGATGTGGTTCGGGGTTCCGGGTTCGGGGTTCGGGGTTCGCGGTTCCGGCGTCCCGCAAGGGGGGTTCCTGGCGCTCGGCTCACGCCTCAGCCGGTTGAGAGATGCGGACGGCTGATAGCGAGAGCTGACAGCTGACACTGAGAGCTGAGAGCTGTCAGCTCGTCTGTATCTGGCGTTCGCGCGTTTCCGTACAGACCGTGTATTCGACGACTGCTAATTTGTCCAGCCGTGCACCAACATTCGACGAGAACTGCTCCGCGGTCATCCGCGTTCGCCCGGTCGTGGGGCTGCCGCGAACGGGCCGGCGTGAGCACGGCGCGTGAGCGGCTGGCCCACGCGCGGGAGACACTTCACCGCGCGCGCCGGCAGCTGGCGCAATCCGCGCGGATTCTGAACCGGCCGACCGAGCGCGAGTGAGCGCGGCCGTTCCGCTCCGTGCGTCGGTTACGCACGACGTCACCGCAGTTGCATGACGGTTCGCAACCATCGCGCGCGGCGGCGGGTAGTACACGTTCCGATTCCACAGGGCTCCTTCTCGCCATGGGTGTTCGACTTCGGTCTATCGGCGCGGCTCCGGCGGCCCTCCTCCTGCTCCTGCTCCTCGCGAACGGCTGCGGTCGCTCGTCCAGCATCAGCGTCGTCCAGCCCTCGAACAGCAAGTGCGACATCTCGGTCAGCAACAGCGTCCCGCGCGTGCCCGCGAGCGGCGGCCGCGGCAACCTGACAGTGGACACCAACCGTGAGTGCTCGTGGTCGGCGCGCGCCGAGGCGTCCTGGATCACGTTGAGCGGGTCCGAGGGCCAGGGGCCCGCGACGCTCGCCTACACGGTCACGCCGAACGCGAACGGCACGCCGCGTCAGAGCGCGGTCGTCGTCGGAGACGAGCGAGTGGCCGTCACGCAGGACGCCGCGCCCTGCCGTTACGACGTGTCGCCGGCGAGCGTGGCGGTGGCGGCGGCGGGTGGAGACATCGCGATCAATATCGCCGCGCCGGGCGGGTGCCCGTGGAGCGCGCGCGGCGAGAACAGCTGGATTGCGAACGCCACACCGGCGTCCGGCGAAGGAGGCGGGGCGGTGCGTTTCACCATCGCCGCCAATCCCGGCGCTCCGCGTGCGGGCACGGCCACCGTCGCGGGCGTGACAGTACAGATCGTCCAGGCAAGCGCGGCACAGCCCGCACCAGCGCCGGAGCCAGTTCCCCCGTCGCCGGCCCCATCCCCGGCACCCGCGCCGGCACCTGCACCCGCGCCAGCGCCAACTCCAACGCCCGCGCCGACCCCGGAACCGCCGGCCCCCACCTGCAGCTACGCGGTGGCACCGGCGCGCAAGACGATCGCGGCCTCAGGGGAAACGACGACGGTCAGCGTCACGACCACGAACGGCTGCGACTGGACGGCGAGCAGCGGCGCCGACTGGATCAGCATTGCCGGCCGACAGAGCGGGTCGGGCAACGGATCGGTTCAGGTCGTGTCCGATCGGAACACGGGGGGCGCGCGCTCGGGCTTTGTCACCGTCGCCGGCCGCCGGGTGACGCTCGACCAGGCGGCCGCGCCGGCGCCACCGCCGCCACCCCCCCCTGCGCCGTGCGCCTACAGCATCAAGCCCGGCTCGTACAATTCGGGCCGCGGCCCCGACGACATCGTCGTGAATGTCACCACGGACAGCGGCTGCGCGTGGACGGCGACAAGCCAGGCGCCGTGGATCACCGTCGCCGACGGTCGCAGCGGCTCGGGCAGCGGCACCGTCCGCCTCCACGTGGACCCGAACAATGCAGGACCGCGCACCGGAACCGTCCTCATCGCGGGGGAAACGTTCACCGTGCGTCAGGAAGGCCTCACCTGCACATACAGCATCGCGCCGACACACTACGAGGCCGGGCCGGGGCCGGACAATGTCCGCGTGAACGTCACGACCGATAACGGTTGCGCGTGGACGTCCCAGACGGACGCGTCGTGGATCTCGATTGCGGAAGGGCGAAGCGGCAACGGCAATGGGACCGTCCGGCTGACCGTCGACGCCAACACGGGCCCGGCCCGCTCGGCGGTGGTGACGATTGCCGGGCAATCCTTCACGCTCGCGCAGGGCGGCTGCGCGGTGGCGATCAAGCCGACGTATTACGATGCGGGGCGCGGCCCTGACGACATTCGGATCAGTGTGACGGCGGACCCGGGCTGCAACTGGAGCACGGTGAACAATGCGCCGTGGGTCACCGTGGCCGAAGGACGCACCGGCGCCGGGAACGGCACCGTGCGGCTGCTTGTCGACCCGAACAGCGCGGGTCCGAGAACGGCGACGATCACGATCGGGGGCGAGCCGTTTTCGCTGCGGCAGGAGGGCCGATAGCCGCGGCCGCGAGCGCGGAAGCCGCTCGCGGAGTCAGTGTGACTTGCGTTGCCGGCGGTGAAGCGCCTCGGTTGCCTTCGCAAGGTCTTCCGCCCTCACCAGCAGATCAGCGCCGGCGATCGCGGGATACATTCCCCCCGCGTTGTCGGACCGGACCATGGAATCGATACCGGCTTCATCGAGGACGCCCTTCGCAATCCGGGCGTCCACCGTTGACGGGAACGTGGAGACGGCGACCAGTTCTGAGGATTTCATCGTGTCACTTCGGGTTCGAGCCGACGGACGATTCCCTCGAACGCCAGGAGCATCGATTACCCCCGGGTGAATTTCAAACCGACCCGGTGCCGGGATGCCCGAGGGCGAACCGGGCCGAGCGATCCCGCCCGGGCGTGGCTTTCCGGCGCTCGGCAATCGTCCACGTCTCGCCGCACGCCGAACAGCGCACGTACACGAGCGTGCGCCCGAGCGTCTCGGCTTTCGCGGCGACAGCATTGCATTTCGGGCAGGACAGGAATCGTTCGGGCTCGCGCGAGGTCTGTCGTTGATTGTCCGCCATGCGCTCACCATGCCACAAAGCTCGGCCGTTAATCAATCGAACCCGCGTGCCGCGCTACCCTGCCTGACCGGGTTGCCGTCACTGTCGGAGATCTCCACGTCCCCTTTTTTCTTCAGGATGTCGGTGATTTTCGCTGCATCCCCGACCGCTACGATCTGGAGACGGCCCGGGGCCCAGTATTTCTGCGCGGCGGCCTGCGCCTGCGCGGGCGTGACCGCCATCACGCGCGCCGGATACGTGTCCCAGTAATCCGAGGGCAGTCCGTACTGCCAGTTCTCGACGTAGTACCCGAGCAGCTGCTGCGGGTTTTCGAGCGCCAGGGCAAAGCTGCCCACAATCGCGCGCTTGACGTCGGCGAACTCCGCATCCGGCACGGGCGTGTCCCGCAGCCCGGCGACTTCGGCCAGCAGATCCGTCAGGGCAGGTTCGGTCACCTCGGTGCGCACGCTCGTCGAGGCGGTCCACCCGCCGCGATACTGCGTGGCGGAGAAGAAGCTCCCGACGCTGTAGGTGTAGCCCTTCTCTTCGCGCAAATGCCGGAACAGCCGTCCCATCGTGCCGCCGAGCACCCGGTTCACGACGGTCAGCGCGGCGTAATCAGGATCGGCTCGCAGCATGGACTGTGTGCCCACGCTGAGCGTCGTCTGGACCGACCCGGGACGCGCGACAAGGAAGACCCGCGCGGGTCCGACAGGTGCCGGATCCGTGACCGCTGGCTTCGGCACGCCCGCTTTCGTCCACCCCGAGAACTTCGCGTCCAGGAGCTTCCTGGCTTCAGCGAGCGAGATGTCGCCGGCGAATGCGATGGCGGCATGATCCGGAACGTACCGCGTCTTGTGAAACGTGACGAGCGCGTCGGGCGTGATCGCGTCGAGACTGGCCGCGGTCGCCGAGATTCGGCCGGCAGGGTGGACGCCGAACACGGCGCGATTCAACGCCTCGGCGGCGAGGAAGTTGGGGTTCGAGCGATTCTGGACGAGGCCGGCCCTGCTGCGCGTTCTCAGGCGCTCCCATTCCGCCGGAGCGAACGCCGGATGCAGCAGCACATCGGCGGCGAGGTCCATCAGCTTTTCGAAGTTCTCCGTGAGCGAACTGCCGGCGACCGATGCCGACGCGGCCGCCATCCCACTGTTTACCGTCAACGTCGCCGACATCGTTTCGAGGGCTTCAGAAATCTGCGGGGAGGTGCGCGTCGTCGTGCCCTCCCGCATCAGCTGTCCTGTCAGACTCGCGAGGCCGACCTGGTCGGGTGGATCGAAGTAGCCGCCGGCGCCCGGGATGATGATCTGAAACGTGATCTGCGGCAGATGACGATCTTCGAGGACGATCAGGTGCAGGCCATTTGCAAGGTCCGCTTCCTGCGGGCGAGGCAGCTTCACCTTCAGCACGTCGGGGGACACCGGCGCCCTGCCCTTCAGCACCATGCGTGTTGTAGACGGCGCCGGTGCACCACCCTGGGCCGGGGCCTGCGCGGCCGCCGGTGCGGTGATTGCGAATACCCCGAACCCGCCCGCGAGTGCCGCGGCGGCGATGCGGCGCGGCAACATCACTGGCCTCCGTTCGGCGCGGACGGCTTCGGCATCGTCTGCAGAACCGTTCGGCCCGTCTTGACGAGGTACTGCCGTGCCACGCGCTGGACGTCGGCGGCCGTGACTCTGGCCATGCGCTCCTCTTCCGTGTTGATCCGCCCGGGCTGGTCGTAATAGAGCGCATCCTGCGACAGCTGCACGGCTTTGCTCAAGGAGCTGCCGAGCGCACTGACGAAGGCGCGTCTCGCGCTGGTTCGCGCCTTTTCGATCTCCCAGCCGGCGACCGGCTCCGCCTTGAGCCGCTCGATCTCCGCATCCACTGCCGCTTCGAGGTCGCCAAGGGTCTTGCCGGGGAGCGCCGTTCCGATGATCTTGAAGAGGCCCGGCCCGCGCGACTCCTCCGCGAATGCGGACACGCCGGTGGACAGCTGCTTCTGTCTGACGATCGACTCATAGAACCGCGAGCTGCGTCCGCCGGACAGCACCGTCGCGAGCACCTCGATGGCGTCCGTGTCAGGTGAGGCGCTGGGAGGAATCCGGTACGCCATGTCCAGCCGTGGCAGCCGCGCCAGACGGTCGTCGATCGTGCGTCTTCGCTCCTCGGTCTGGGCTCCTTCCGTCGTGTCCACCGCGGCGGGCGAGGGCTGCCTCGGGACGGCGCCGAAAAATTTCTCGAGCTTCGACAGCGTTGTCTTCGTATCGACGTCGCCGACGATGCCGATGACGGCGTTGTTGGGGGCGTAGTACGTCCTGAAGAACGCCGCGACGTCGTCGACGCTCGCGGCGCTCAAATCGGCCATCGACCCGATCACGGAATGTTGATACGCGAAGTTGTCGTAGGCGATCTCGTCGAGCGCTTCGAACGTGCGGCCGTAGGGCTGGTTGTCCACGCCGCCGCGCCGCTCTTCCTGTACCGCGTTCCGCTGGTTGTCGAGGTTCTCCGCCGTAATCGCCAGCGACTTCATGCGGTCCGACTCGAGGAACAATCCGAGGTCCAGCTGGTTGGCGGGCAGCGTCTCGTAGTACATCGTCCGATCCTTGTTCGTCGTGCCATTCATCGACCCGCCGTTCATGAAGATCAGATACGGGTGCTCGTTCTGGCCGACGTTCTCGGATCCCTTGAACATCATGTGCTCGAAGAGATGCGCGAACCCGGTGCGCCCCTTGCGTTCGTCGCGCGATCCCACGTTGTACTGCACGACGATCGAGTACACGGGCGCGGCGTGATCCTCGGAGATGATCACTCTCAAGCCGTTCCGGAGCTTTGAATCGGTGAAGTGCACGCTCGCCGGAGGCGCGGCGGCAACGCCGGCAACGAGCACGAGGCCGAGCGGGATCAACCGGCGAAGTGGAGTGGTCATCGTTCAGAATCCTCGAGCTGCGGGCGACAGGCACGGCTCAGGTGCGCATAGTGGTGCCACGAGCCCGATGGTGTCAAGACAATGGAATTCAATTCTGCGCCAGTCCCCGCCGATTGCGAGTACGCTTCTATCGAACATGACCCTTTATACGGTTGGGCCCTCGAACCGTGCCTGGATGTGCCGCTGAGCGCCGTCGCCGCCCCGCTGGATTCCCCGGACGCAGATAGCACAACGTGGTGACCCAGACCGTCCAGGCCGGCACCGGCCTGCTCGATCGTCCGGCGGCGGCGCCGACCGACATCTTCAGCCACGACCAGCTGCAGGCTCACGCGGCGGCGATTGCCGCAGCGCACACGCTCGCGGCCAATCCCCGGCGCGGCCGCCCGCTCCTGCCGCGGCTCGACGACAGCGCCGCGGTGCTGGACGACGCCTACCGCTACCTGTCGTCGGCCGCGCGGCGCGATCCGCAGCCTGTCGCAGCGGAGGACTGGCTCTGCGACAACTACCACGTGGTCCAGCACCAGGTGCGGGAGATCCAGCAGCACCTGCCACGGCGGTACTACCTGGAGCTTCCGAAGCTCGCCGACGGCGCGTTTCAGGGATATCCGCGCGTGTACCTCCTCGCGCGCGAGCTCATTGCGCACACCGCCGGCCGTATCGACGTCGAGACGCTCGTGGACTTCTGCACCGCGTACCAGCGCACGGCCGTGTTGTCGATCGGCGAGGTCTGGGCGGTTCCCATCATGCTGCGGCTGGCGCTCGTCGAAGAAGTGCGACGCCTCGCCGACGGCGTCGTCAGCGCGAGGCGCAGCCGTGAGAAGGCGCGCGCGTGGCAGGACGAGCTCGTGCGCGGCGCGGACTGGACCGAGCGGAACGTCCGGCATCTGCTGGACGCGGGCGCGCAGGCGGACAGGCGGCTGTCGCCGGCGTTCGTCGTCGAACTGCTGGCATGGCTGCGCGATCAATCCGCGTCGGCCGCGACGGCGTGGTCGGCCCTCCAGGCGGCGTTGCGCGATCAGGGGGACTCCGCGGAGGAGATGCTGCGCATCGAGCATCAGCGCCAGGCGGGCGACCAGCTTGCGATCGGGAACGCGATCACCAGCATGCGCCTGCTCTCCTCGATCGACTGGACGCTTTTCTTCGAACGCGTGAGTCTCGTCGATCGCGTGCTGCGGGGCGATCCCGCGGGCGCGTACGCCGAGATGGACTTCCCCACGCGGGATCGCTATCGGCACTCGGTCGAAGCGGTGGCAAAACGGACCGCGAGGCAGGAATCCGATGTCGCGGCGCTCGCGGTCGGCCTCGCGAGGACTGCGATGCGCAACGACCCCGGCCACGACCGCAGCCATCACGTCGGGTATTACCTGATTTCCCGTGGCCGGTTCCGCCTGGAACGCGAGGTGGGCTATCGCCCGTCGATCCGTGAGCGGCTCGCGCGCTTCGCGTTCCGCCACCAGGCGCTCGGCTACCTGGGGACGCTCGCGACCTTCACCGCCGCCGGTGTGCTCAGCATGGTCATTCACGCCGCGCGGCTCGGCACCACCGGGACGCAGCTCTGGATTGTGGCGGCGGTCGTGCTCCTGCCGGTCAGCGAGCTGGTCATCAGCCTGGTCAACCTGATCGTGACGGCACAGGTGCGGCCGCGCGAGCTGCCGAAGCTCGCGATGCGGGACGGCATTCCGGCGGCGAACAGGACGCTGGTGGTGGTTCCCGTCATCGTGGACTCGGAGGCGAGCCTCGGCGGGTTTCTCCACGATCTGGAAGTCCGTTCGCTCGGCAATCGGGATCAGCACCTGCACTTCGCGCTCCTCAGCGACTTTCCCGATGCGGATCAGGCGTCGCTCGACGGGGAGCACGAGATCCTCGAGGACGCTCGACGGCGCATCGACGAGCTGAACGCACGCTACGGTGCGGGCCGCTTCCACTTCCTCCACCGGGAGAGGCGATGGAACGCCGCCGAGCACCGCTGGATGGGATGGGAACGGAAGCGCGGCAAGCTCACCGAGCTCAATCACCTCCTGCGCGGAGCGACGGACACGAGCTTCCGCGTGTGCCACGGCGACCAGCATCTGCTGACGTCCGTCCGGTTCGTGATCACGCTCGATTCGGACACACAGCTGCCGATGGAGGCAGCGCGGCGCCTGGTGGGCACGCTGGCGCATCCCTTGAACTGCCCGCGTTTCGATCCGGTCCTCCGCAGGGTGACCGAGGGATACGGCGTACTGCAGCCGCGCGTCGGCGTCAGCGTCGTCAGCGCGAACAGCACGGCGTTCGCCCGGGTGTTCTCAGGCCACGTCGGTGTGGATCCGTACACCACGGCGGTGTCGGACGTTTACCAGGACCTGTTCCACGAAGGCAGCTACGTCGGGAAAGGGATCTACGACGTCGATGCCTTCGAGGGATCGCTCGCCAACCGTGTTCCCGAGAACACGCTGCTCAGCCACGACCTGTTCGAGGGCTTCTACGCACGCGCGGGGCTCTGCACCGACATCCAGCTCGTGGACGACTATCCGACGCAGTATCTCGCGTACGCGGCGCGCCAGCACCGCTGGGCCCGCGGCGACTGGCAGATCGCGCGGTGGCTCTGGCGGACGGTGCCGGATGCGGCCCAGCGTCCGGTGGCCAATACACTGCCGGCGATCGCACGCTGGAAGATTCTCGACAACCTTCGTCGGAGCACACTGGCTCCGGCGCTGACGCTCCTCCTTGCCGCGGGCTGGACCATCCTCCCCGGATCGCCGCTGCTCTGGACGCTCCTCGCGGTGCTGGTGCTGGCGTTCCCCGCGTACATCCAGGTCGGCCGCGCGCTCTCGAGCCGCGTGCGCGGCGTACCGCTCCGGGAGCACATCCTTGCCGAACGCGACAGCGTCCGGACGAGCGCACGCCAGTCGCTGCTCTCGACCACGTTCCTGGCACATCAGACGTACCTGATGATCGACGCGGTGATGCGGACGGTCTGGCGCCTCCTCGTCAGCCGCCGGCATCTCCTCGAGTGGGTCTCGGCCGAGCAGTTCGCGCGTCACGACCCGACGCCGTTGCAGGTGGCCCAGCGGATGTGGGCCGGTCCGGCCGGCGCGGTCGCCATGACGGTCCTCGTCGGCGCCGTCGCTCCAACCCGGCTGGTTCTCGCGCTGCCCGTCATCGCCTTGTGGCTCGCGTCCCCAGCGGTGGCCTATCTGATGGGCCGCCCCGTTGCGCATGCGCGCCAGGTGCCGACGCCGGCCGAGCGCTCGATGCTTCGCGCCACCGCCCGGAAAACGTGGCGCTTCTTCGAAGATCTTCTCGGGCCCGAAGACCACTGGCTGATCCCCGACAATTTCCAGGAGGACCGCAAGGAGCTCGTCGCGCACCGCACGTCGCCCACTAACATCGGGCTGCAGCTGATGTCCACGCTGTCCGCATTCGACTTCGGCTATCTCGGATTCCCCGGTGTCATCGAACGTCTGGAACGGACGTTTGCGACCCTGCTGGGGCTCGGACGCTACCGCGGGCACTTCTACAACTGGTACGACACGCGCACGCTCGCGCCTCTCCTGCCGAGTTATGTCTCGACCGTCGACAGCGGAAATCTCGCCGGATACCTGCTGACCCTGAAGAACGGCATCGTCGCGCTGATCGAGGAGGCGCCCATCGTCGACGGCCGGGCGCTCCATGGCATCGAAGACACCATCGTCCTGCTGGAACAGGCCCTCGCCGGGATCGTGAGCAGCCGGAAGACGCCGCCAGCGCGTGCACTCGCGAGGGAGCTGACGGCCTTACGGGCTGCGCTCGCCGAGGGGCCGGCCACGCTTCCCGAGTGGCGGACACTGTTCGGGGCGGTCGATGCGCGGATTGCGGCGCTCGAGCCCCTGCTGCGGCAGATTGCCGTCACGACAGCAGAAGCGTCGTTTGCCGACGATGCGCGCCACTGGCTGGAGCGCGCGCGGGCCGCCGTTGAGGAGCGGACCGCCGATCTGGACGCGCTGGTCCCGTTCGCCGCGAGCGCCGGCGAATCACCCGCCACGCCAGGGCCGCTCGAGGTGCCGACGCTCGGTGCCCTCTTACGCTGGTACGCAGCAGCCACAGCCGAGATCGCCGGGAGCGACGACGCGCGGCGCCTGCACGCGATCATGGCCCCGGCGCACGCCTACGCGCAGGAACTGATCGATCGCGCCACACGTCTGTCGGACCTCGCCGACGACTTCGTCGAAGAAACCGAATTCGGCTTTCTGTTCCACCCCGCGCGGCAGCTGTTCTCGATCGGTTACAGCGTGACCGACGGGCGCCTCGACACGTCCTACTACGACACGCTCGCCTCCGAAGCGCGCCTGGCGAGCTTCGTCGCGATCGCCACAGGCCAGATCACGCACGAGCACTGGTTCAAGCTGGGGCGCGCGCTGACGCCGACCGGCAGCGCCCGCGCGCTGCTGTCGTGGAGCGCGTCGATGTTCGAATATTTCATGCCGCTCCTGGTGATGCGCAGCTATCCCGCGACGCTGTTGAGCGAAACCTATCTCGCGGTCATCGAGCGGCAGGAGCAGTACGGCACGCAGCGCGGCGTTCCCTGGGGGATTTCGGAGTCGGCTTACAACGCGCAGGACCTGCAGGGGAACTATCAATATCGCGCGTTCGGCGTGCCAGGCCTCGGGCTGAAGCGCGGTCTCGCCGACGATCTCGTCATCGCCCCGTACGCGTGCCTCCTGGCGGCGCCGGTCATGCCGCTCGACGTGATTCGCAATCTGGAACGGCTGACGGCGGCGGGGCTCTCCGGACGGTACGGCTTCTACGAGTCGATCGATTACACGCCGGAGCGCATGCTGCCAGACGGCCGCGGCGCGGTGCTTCCCACGTACATGGCGCATCACCAGGGGATGAGCCTGGTCGCCCTGGACAACGCGCTGCACGACCGACCGATGCAGCAGCGGTTCCACGCCGACCCGCGCGTCCAGGCCGCCGAGCTGCTGCTGCAGGAGCGCATCCCGCACCTGGTCCCGCTCGTCAAGCCGCCAATGGAGATCATCACGCCGTCGCAGCCGCACGGAGTCGCAGAAGCGCCGTCGGTGCGCCGCTACCTGACCCCTCACACAGTGAGCCCCCGCACGCAGCTGCTGTCGAATGGCTCGTACGGCGTGATGGTGACCAATGCCGGCGGCGGATACAGCCGGCGACAACAGCTTGCGCTGACCCGCTGGCGCGAGGACGTGACCGGCGACGGCTGGGGCTCCTTCTGCTACGTGCGCGATATCGATTCGGGCGACGTGTGGTCGACGACCTATCAGCCGACGCAGCGTGAGCCCGAGAAATACGAAGTCAGCTTCGCCCCCGACCGGGCCGAATGGCGGCGGCTCGACTCGGGCATCGAGCTCGCCACCGAGCTCGTGGTCTCGCCCGAGGACGACGCGGAGCTCCGGCGGATCACTGTCACCAACCACAGTGGCCGCACCCGCCAGATCGAGCTGACCAGCTATGCCGAGGTGGTCCTTGCCCCCGGTGACGCCGACCTCGCGCATCCGGCGTTCAGCAACCTGTTCGTCGAAACGCGCAGCGTGCCGGACCGGGATGCGTTGATCTGCGTGCGCCGTCCTCGCGAGGGGACCGGTCGGACGTTCCTGGTGCACGTGCTCAGCGGTCGCGCGCCGAGCGGCGTTCCGGTGCAGTGCGAGACCGATCGTGCGCGCTTCATCGGCCGCGGCGGCACGCTCGCCCGGCCGGCGGCGATGACCGCTGGAACGAACCTCTCGCAGACCACCGGAGCCGTCCTGGATCCCATCGTCAGCCTGCGGCACACCGTGCGCATCGCTCCGCGCACGACCGTCCGCCTGACCTTCACGACGGCATATGCAGATAACGAGGAAACAGCCCAGCACCTGATCGACAAGTACCACGACCGGCGGGCTGTCGCGCGTGCGCTGGCGCTGGCGAGCACGCACAGCCAGATCGAAATGCGCCATCTCGGGCTCACGATCGAGGACACGCTGCTCTTCCAGCGGCTTGGCGGGCGGCTGCTGTACGCGGACGCCGGCCTTCGGGATGCGGACGCGATCGCGCAGAACCGCCGGAGCCAGCGGGATCTCTGGAAGTACAGCATCTCGGGCGATCTCGCGATGCTCGTCGTGACCATCACGCAGGCGGACGAGGCGCCGCTCATCGTCGAACTGCTGAAGGCGCATGAGTACCTCAGACTGAAGGGGCTGTCGTTCGATCTCGTCGTGCTCAACCGTCACCCCGCGAGTTATCTGCAGGAGCTGCAGCAGGACCTGCAGCGCCTCATCGAAGGCAGCCCCGAACAGGCGTGGATCGATCGGCCGGGCGGCGTGTTCCTGCGGCGGGCCGACATGATGCCGGCGGAGGATCTCCTGCTCATGCGCGCCAGCGCGCGGGTCGTGATGGATGCGGGCGACGGTGGCCTTCGCAACCAGCTGACGGTTCCGCTCGTGCCGTTCACACCGCCGGCGAGACGGCCGGAGCGTCCGGTCGCGGATGCGCCGGAAACCGCCGCGGGGGCGCCTGTCGAGGCTCTGTCGAGCAGCGAGTATTCGAACGGGACCGGCGGGTTCGTCGAGCAGGGTCGCGAGTATGCGATCTGCACGGGGGGCGGCGCGGCGCTGCCCCCGGCCCCGTGGGCCAACGTGATTGCGCATGAAGGCTTCGGGTTCGCCTGCACGGAGACGGGTCCCGGCTACACGTGGGCGGGCAACAGCCACGACAACCGGCTCACGCCGTGGCGCAACGACCCGGTCGGCGATCCGCCCGGAGAGGCGGTGTTCATCCACGACATGGATACCGGACTCTCATGGTCCGCCACGCCATTGCCAGCCGGCGGCGGCCATCCGTACGTCACCCGCCACGGCCAGGGCTATTCGATCTACGAACACGAGCGCAGCGGACTCGTGTCGTCGCTCACGCTGTTCGTGCCCGACAAGGCGCCGCTGAAAGTTTTCCGGCTGACGCTGCGGAACCGTTCGGGGCGGCCGCGCCGCTGCAGCGTCACCTTGTATGTGGAGTGGGTGCTCGGAGAGAACCGATCCCGTACGGGCATCCACGTGGTGACGGGGATCGAGCCCGTGACCGGCGCGTTGATTGCGCGGAACGCGTTCCGCCAGGAGTTCTCCGAACGTGTGGCGTTTCTGGACCTGTCCCCGGTCGCGGGACGAAGCGTGACCGCGGATCGGACCGAGTTCATCCGCCGCAACGGAGCGCTCGAAGATCCGGCCGCGCTCGATCGCGAGTCGTTCTCGAACAGGACCGGGGCTGCGCTCGACCCGTGCGGCGCGATCCAGGTCCACGTGGATCTTCCCGCGTCCGGCGAACAGACGATCCTCGGGCTTCTCGGCGATGCCGCTGACGAAACCGAAGCGCGCCTCCTCGTCGAGCGCTACCGCGATCCCGCACGAGTGAACCAGGCGCTCGAGGACGTTCTGCAGTTCTGGAACGGGTTGCTGGGCACGATCGAGGTCCGCACGCCGGACCGCGCGATGGATCTCGTGCTGAACCGTTGGCTTCTCTATCAGACCCTCGCCTGCCGCATCTGGGGGCGATCGGCCTTCTATCAGTCGAGCGGCGCCTTCGGATTCCGCGATCAGTTGCAGGACACGCTCGCGCTGCTCATGTCAGCGCCTCACCTCGTTCGCGCCCATCTGCTGCACGCCGCGTCGAGGCAATTCGTCGAAGGCGATGCGCAGCACTGGTGGCACGAGCCCGGCGGACAGGGTGTCCGGACACGGTTTTCCGACGACCGCCTCTGGCTCGTATACGCCGCGCTCCAATACATCGCGGCGACGGGCGACGACGGCGTGCTCGACGAGAAGGTTCCCTTTCTCGCCCAGCGGCCGCTCAATCCGGACGAGCACGAGGTGTACGAGCATCCCACGGTCTCCAGTGACGTCGCGTCGTTGTACGAGCACTGCGTCCGCGCAGTTTCGGTCAGCCTCTCGACCGGCGCGCACGATCTCCCGCTGATGGGGACCGGCGACTGGAATGACGGGATGAACCTTGTGGGGAGTAACGGACGCGGCGAAAGCGTCTGGCTCGGATGGTTCCTCGTGTCCGTCCTTGGGCCCTTTGCGGACGTCGCCGCCGCCCGCGGCGACGCGGCGCGTGCGGCCGACTACCTGCGCCGTGCTGCGGCCCTTACGACCGCTCTCGAAGCGGCCTGGGACGGCGACTGGTACCGGCGCGCATATTTCGACGACGGAACGCCGCTCGGGTCGAAGGAGAACGTGGAGTGCCAGATTGACGCGATTGCGCAGTCATGGGCCGTCATCTCCGGCGCCGGCGAGCCGACGCGCGCCGCGCGTGCGATGGACGCGGTGGACGAGCGGCTGATCCGGCGGGCCGACGGCATCTCGCTGCTCCTCACCCCTCCGTTCGATCGAATGGTGCCGAGCCCCGGCTATATCCAGGGGTATCTTCCGGGGGTGCGCGAGAACGGCGGCCAGTACACGCACGCGGCGTTGTGGAACGTCCTGGCGTTCGCGCGCATGGGCGACGGCGATCGTGCCGCCAGCCTGTTCGGACTGCTGAACCCCGTCAACCACACCCGCAACGCGGCCGACACCGACCGCTACCGCGCGGAGCCGTATGTCGTGGCTGCCGACGTGTACTCCGTCCCGCCGCATACCGGGCGTGGGGGCTGGACCTGGTACACGGGGTCCGCCGGGTGGATGTACCGCGTTGGGATCGAGGCCATTCTTGGCGTCAGCCTTCGACGCGGTGCGCTTCACGTCGATCCGTGCATTCCGCGCGAGTGGCCGCGATACGAAGCGATCTTCACGCGCGGCCGATCGTCGTATCGTATCCTCGTCGAAAACCCGTCCCGCGTGTGCCGGGGAGTGGAGCGCGTTGAGCTCGACGGCGGGGACATGGCGGGCGCCGACATCCCGATCGCGGATGACGGCCGCGAGCATACGGTGCGGGTCCTTCTCGGCTCCAGACGCGCTACAGCGGCCATCGGGCAGGAGTGATGTCTCCAGTGGTGCAGTCAATCCAGGTCGGCCGCCCGCAGGTGATTGCCGGCGACGAGCCCTGGCTGACCTCGATCTTCAAAGCCGCTGTTGCGGGACCCGTTCGACTCGAGACGAACAATCTCGAAGGCGATGCCCAGGCGGACTTGACCGTACATGGCGGACCTGACAAGGCCGTGTGCGTGTACTCCGGGGACCACTTCGCCGAGTGGGGCCGTCTCCTCGGCGAAAGCCGCTTCGGCGCCGGCGCGTTCGGCGAGAACTTCACTGTCACCGGGGTGGACGAGACGTCGGCGTTCGTCGGCGACATCTACACGATCGGAACGGCACGCGTGCAGGTCTCCCAGCCGCGAAGCCCCTGCTGGAAGCTGGCCGCGCGCTGGAGCCGCCCCGATCTGCCGCGGCTGGTCCTCGAATCGGGTCGGACCGGATGGTACTTCCGCGTACTGCAGCCAGGCGTTGTCGCGCCGGGGGAAGAGCTCACACTTTCGGAACGGCCGTGTGTGGAGTGGAGCATCGCCCGGGTCAACGACGTGTCGTACGCAACCGGTCGGCACAAGGACGCGGCCGCCCGGCGCGCCCTTGCGGCCTGCGCCCCGCTGGCCCGCACGTGGCGCGCGTGGCTGCTCCGCGGGTAATCTCGGTGACGCCGCTCCTTCGCTTCGAGCTGACGGCCGTGCTGCTGGGGCTCGTGCTCCTCTTTACCGTCGTCCCGCACGCCATCACCGGTGATGGTCTCGTGCGTTACGACAGCCTGAACAAGCTGCTGACGACGGGGACGGTCCCGGAGCAGCGATATTCGTACGTCGGGCCTCTGTTTGCCGCGCCGCTCTGGCTGGCAGGCACACGGACCGAGCGCCTGTGGCTGGCGGAACGCTTCAACGTCATGCTCCTGGCGGCAGGAGCGCTGCTCCAGTGGCAACTCCTGCGCAAGTCGCTGACGCTTCAAGTCCGATCGGCATTCGTCCTGATGCTGGTGGCTGCCGGCATGATGCCGAACCACGTGCGGGACTTCTACGGCGAGGTGTTCACCGCGGTTGCCGTGGCGTCCGGGCTCCTGATCGTCCTGCTAGAAGAGCATGGCGCCGGATGGATGCTCGTGGTCGCGGGGGTTGTCAACACGCCGGCCTCGCTCGGCGGTCTCGTCCTCGTCGGCGGCTGGCGGTGGTGGCGGTCGCGCCGATACGACGCGGCAGCGGCAGTCCTGGTCGCGGCGGCATTGGTCCTGCTCGAGAACCTCGTCGTCCGCGGCGGCGTTCTCGCGACGAGCTACAGCGGAGATCGGGGGCTGCACACCGTACTGCCCTTCTCCGGACGGAGCGGCTTCAGCTACCCGCTCATCGCCGGGCTGCTGTCGCTGCTGTTCTCGTTCGGCAAGGGGATCCTGTTTTTCTCGCCGGGGCTGCTCTTCGTCGCGCCGGCCCGCCGTGCCCTCGACAGGCGCACGGCGGAAGTGCTCGACGCCTGGGTGCTCTTCCTGGCGGGGCTCCTGCTGGTGTACGCGCGATGGTGGGCGTGGTACGGAGGCTGGTTCTGGGGCCCGCGATTCCTGCTGATCGCCGTGTTTCCGTCGACCCTGGCGCTGGCGGTCATGTTGTCGGTGCCCGCGCGGCCCGCTCGCCGGCTGGCGGTTGGCGCCGTCGTGCTCTGGACGTTCTGGGTGGGCGTCTCGGGCGCAGTCTTCGGCAACGACGGGCTCGGCGTCTGCATGGAGAACGGCTATGCGCTCGAGCATCTCTGCTGGTACGTGCCGGAGTTCTCGCCGCTCATTCGCCCCCTGGTCATCCCGCCCGCGTCGCTCGCGGGCTGGCAGGTCACGTGGATGCTCTTTGCGGCGATCGCGGGCGCCGCACTCGCGACATCCAGCGTAGCGGTGGTGCCACGGGACGCGCCCGGGCCGGACGGCCCGGATGCCGCTCCTGCGGGACGATAGTACCCACGACACGCCACATCGGCGCTTGCGGGGCCTCTGGGGTTGATCTATGTTCCAGTCGTCATCACCTCCCCAGCCGTATGAGCCCTGGAGCGCCCGCTGCCGCCCGGCTGTCGAATTACCGTCTGGAGCGGCCTCTGGGGACGGGGGGGATGGGTACGGTCTATCTCGCCACGGACCTCGGCCTCGGCCGTCTCGTCGCGATCAAATTCATCACGCCTGAAAAAGCCGCGGACCCCGCGGCCCGGAAACGGCTTCTTCGCGAGGCCAGAGCCGCGGCCGCGCTCGATCACCCGAACATCTGCAGTGTGTACGAGGTCATCGACGAGCCCGACGGGCGGGCCTGCATCGTCATGCAGTACGTCTCGGGCGACACGCTCGCAGACACGCTCGCGCGAGGTCCGCTCGACGTCCGGTTGACGATGAGCCTGGCGCGCGATCTGGCGTCCGCGCTGGCACTGGCGCACAAGCACGGGATTGTCCATCGCGACCTGAAGCCGCACAACATCATCATCACGAAAGACAAGCGCGCGAAGCTGCTGGACTTCGGCCTCGCCCGCCAGAACGATCCCGAGTTCGCGACCTCCGGCGAAGCCGTGACCACCACCGCGCTCACCACACCCGGAGTCGTCGTCGGAACGCCGGCATACATGTCCCCCGAGCAGATCCGGCAGGTGCCGATCGACGGCCGGAGCGATCTGTTTTCGCTCGGCGCAGTCCTGTACGAGTGCCTCACCGGGGAGCGCGCATTCCATGCGCTGACGCCGCTCGAGTACGCAGGCCAGATTCTCCATTGCCAGCCCCCCGACGTGTCGTCGCGCCGAACGGAGCTGACCGTACAGCACGACGAACTCTGCCGGCGCCTGCTCGCGAAGGATCCGGAGGATCGGTTTCAGTCGGCGGAGGAGCTCCTCGGCGCACTGCGGGTGTTCACTCCCGACACGGGGCGAACCGCGGCGACCCCGCTGGAGACGCGCTGGCCCGCGGGCCTGTGGAGCGCCCACCCGAGCGTCGTTGTGTGGGCGGGGATCGCAGTGGTCGTGATTCTTGCGATGGCCGGCGTATGGCGGTGGAAGGCGATCGCCCCGGGCACCCCGAACGCGGAAGCCACCGCATGGTACCGCCGTGGGACGACGGCGCTTCGCGACGGCGCGTATCACAGCGCGCAGCTGGCGCTCCGCGAGGCGATCACGGCGGCGCCCGACTATCCGGGGGCGTACATCCGCATGGCCGAAGCGGATACCGAGCTGGGCGAAGTGGAAGGCGCACAGCAGGCGCTCCTGAAGGTCAGCGATCTCGTGACGAGCGAATCGCGCCTGCCCTTCGGCGATCGTAAACGCACGCAGGCCGTCCGGGCTTTGATGCTGCGCGACGTGGACGGCGCCGTGCGCGCGTATGCCGAGCTCGCGGCCAGCGAGCCGCGCGATCCCGGCGCCTGGCTCGATCTCGGCCGCGCGCAGGACGCCGCGGCGCTCAGCGCCGACGCGCGCGTGAGCTACGAGCGCGCCCTCCAGCTGGATGCCCAGTATGCGCCCGCGCATCTGCGCCGCGCGTCCATTCTCGGCCTCGAAGGGCGACGTGACGAAGCGCTGGCGGGCTTCGCCGAGGCGGAGCGGCTCTATCGCGCCGGCGCCAACGTGGAAGGTGAAGTCGAGACGCTGATCCGCCTGGGACTGTTTCTCATCAGCACCGGCGAGGCCCATGCCGCGCGCGTCGCGCTCGAGCGCGCGGACGATCTCGCCGCGAGAGTCCAGAGCCGCGCCCAGCAGATTCGGGCGGAGCTGACGCTGAGCAGCGTCACCGCGTTCGAGGGGCGGTGGGACGACGCAGAGAGAATGGCGTCCGCGGCGGTGGACGCCGCACTGCGGGAGCACCTCGACACGGTCGCGGCTGACGGGCTCGTCGACCTGGCGAATGTCCTGGCGCTGAGGAGGAGGCACGACGAAGCCGACGCGTATCTCGTCCGGGCCATCGAGGTCGCGAACAGGCGTGGTGCGCCGCGCATCGTCGCGCGCGCGACGCTGCAGCGCGCCGCCGTCCTGGTCGCCGAAGAGCACCCCGCGCAGGCCATCATCGCGGCAAAATCCCCCCTCGAGTACTTCCAGGCGAACCATTACCGCCGATTCGAGCTCGTGGCCCTGTCCGTCATCTCGCGAGCGCAGGAAGCCCTCGGGCACTACGCCGACGCACGCCGGCTCGCCGAACGATCGCTGGCGCTCGCGGCGGAGATGAAGGACGAGGTCCAGGCGGCCCAGGCGCTCGAAAACCTCGCCGGCGAGGCGAATGCGCTCGGCGCGCTGCCTGACGCCCTCCAGTACCGAGCGCGCGGCCTCGACATCCATCGCCGCCAGAACGATCTGTCGAGCCTGTCGTTCGACCTCGTGAACCGCGCCGATCTGCTGATTCGTCTCGGCCGATACCCGGAGGGCGCCGCGCTCCTCGACGAGCTCGACGCAGGCATTGCAAAAGGACTCGACGCCTACAAGCTGCGCGCGCGACGGGCGGGGGTGCTCCGCGCGCTTGCGGCAGCAATCCGGCACCAGCTGCCCGATGTCGTCCGCCTGGCCCGGCCGGCGGTCGCCCCCGCTTCGGAGCCCAACCCGAACGCGAATGCCCAACTCGCGGCGGCGTTGCTGGAGTACGCGCAGCCGAACACCGCGAGGCGCCATTCGCCGGCGGCTGCACCGCTCCCCGACTCGCTCTCGCCCTCCGGCCGCGAAGTGCGCTACTGGACGCTGCTGACGCGGCTCGCGCACGGTGACGCCCGCGGGGCGCTGGCGGGGGCGGAACAGACGCTCGCCGCGCCCGACGGGTGGGTCTCGTACGAGTTCGAGTGGCGGATCGCGGCGATCGGCGCGGCGGCGGCGCGTCAGTTGCGCGACGGCCCGCGGCAGCATGCGTTCGTCGATCGCGCACAGCGTGCGGCGGCGCGGTTGCGGCACGAGTGGAAGAGCGACGTCGCCTCGTACGACGCGCGTCCGGACTTCATGGAGCTTCGGCGGATGGCGGGGCTGAACTAGCCGGCCCATCCTGGGGAGGTAGCAGTGTGACGAAGACGCAAAGCCTGGTATTGACAGGGTTCACCGCGTTGACAGTGGGCGTCGCGATTGGCTATGCGGGGATCAAGCTCGGAGCCGGATCCGACGAAGATCGCCCGCCGATCATCGTGAGGGGCGGGTCAGTGACCTTCCAGAGCGCTGCCAAGAATCCACGTCCGGGGCAGCCGTGGGCCAAGGAGAACGGACAAGAGGTTTACCACCAGGATTCCAAGGGCAAGGGAAGACCCGTCAATACCTTTCAGCTGTACTTCGTGGGCGGCATCGCAGGCGGCACCACGACTTCAGGGCTGTGTATGCCCCTGGCGACGACGAAGTTCGTGGTCAGCTACCAGGAGGGGGCCTTGTTGCCTGTGAACTATACGGTCGAGATTCCGGCGACCGGAAACCAGGATCCGACGGTGTCCGGACCCGGGATCACCAACGACACGACAACGAACACCCTGACGGCAGGGACGCATGGTCAGGGGCACATCCTCAGTGTCAAGGGAACCGATACAAACAACGCGGCGTTCGAGTGCGATGGGGCGGCGGAAATCTGGGCTGAGAGCTTCAAGAGGTAGCGAGCAGGCGCTCGGGTGTTGCCTTTCCGGGAGACAGCACTCGACGCGTCACGAGCCGGGCAGTCGACTGGAGGAGCGCGTGCGCTACTGCGGCGCGCTGGCACACGCGCTGCACAGGTCCGTATGTGGCCTCCTCTGCCGACTGCCCGCTCGTCTCGATCGTCATCCCCTGCTTCGCCTCGTCCGGGCAGCACGCCGAGCTCCTCGACGAAACGCTGCAGACCGTAGACACACAGGATTACCCGCACCTCGAAGTCATTGTCGTGGACGATGGATCGCCGATTCCGATTGACGGGATCGCGAGCCGCCACCGCGAAGCCCGAGTGGTGCGGCGAAGTAATGGCGGCTCCGCGCAGGCGCGCAACACGGGGATTGCGGACAGCCGGGGCACGATGATCGTCTTCCTCGACAGCGACGACCACCTGCTCTCCGGCGCCCTCGCCACGGGTGTCCGTCAACTCGCCGAACATCCAGAATGTGGTTTCGTCGTGGGCGGGCGCGAGGAGATGACGTTCGAAGGTCATCCGGTTCGATGGGGCCTCGCGTCCGCGCCCCGCGGCTCGCATCTGTACCATACGCTCCTTGGCTTTGACTGGTACATCATCCCGCCGTCGTCAGCGATGTTCCGGCGGGAAGCTGTGGCGGCGGTCGGAGGATTTCGCGATCCGTGGGGAGCCGACGACCTGGACTTCTACCTGCGGATCGCTCACGGTTTCGAAGGCTTCTGTTATGACGCACCAGCCGTGACGCGGTATCGACGCTACAGCACGAGCTCCTCGCGCGATGGAGAACGGATGCTGAACAGCATCCGCGCGGTGTACGACCGTCAGCGGCCCGTCGTCGCCGGAGATCCCGCGGCCGAGGCCGCGTTCGAGCGCGGTCTCTCGCAGCTCACGGAGATTTTCCGCGATTGCCTTGTGGAGAATCTCGTGGACCGTGTGCGGGGCGGTGACTGGAGGCGGGCGTTGCGCAGCGCGCGCATGCTCGTCGCGGAGAGCCCCGGACGCGTCCTTCCAGCGCTCCGCCGGCTCGTGTCACCGCACCGATTCTCGGACGGACTCTCGGGGACGACCTGATCGATCGCGCATGTCACCGCTTCGGCCGCGGCGCCGGCGTGCCGCTTTTCGCCGACCACCCGCACCACGTCCGATTCGATGACTTCCCAGTGCAGCGGCGACCCTGCGTCCTGCAGATGCGCCGACTCAGCGCGCGGGCGGTACGAACTTCACGCAGACGGGCGACCCTATCGTCACCGTGTGACCTGTCGATGCGAGCCGGCCCGTCGCCGTGTCAATCCGAAACACGACCACGGAATCAGATCCCTGGTTCGCCGCGAGCAGATAGCCCCCTGTGGGATCGATCCCGAAGCCCCGCGGCGTCTTGCCGCCCGTGGGCTCGTTCTGGACCGGCGTGAGCCGTCCTGTCTTCTCGTCGATCGCGAAGACCGCGATGCTGTCGTGGCCGCGGGTGGACGCATAGAGGAACTTCCCGGACGGATGCACCTGTACGTCCGCGCCGCTATAGCCCTGGCTCATCGCCTGCCCGGAAGGAAGCGTTGACGCTGTCTGGATCGGCTGCAGCGCACCCCGGCTCGCATCAACGGTAAACGCGGTAACCGTGCACAGCAGTTCGTTGATCGCGTAGGCGAAGCGCCCCGATGGATGGAATGCGAAATGGCGCGGCCCCGCGCCGGGTTCCGCGGCGACAAACGGGGGATCGTTCGGCTTCAGCGTGCCGTCCGTTGCCCCGACTCGATAGATCATCACCTTGTCGATCCCGAGATCGGGCACATACAGGAGCCGGTTGTCGGGACTCAGGTTCGCCGAATGCGGGTGCGGCTCTTTCTGCCGCGCCTGGTTCACACTCGAGCCCGTGTGCTGGACGACAGCCGACGCCGGCCCGAGAGTGCCATCAGGTGCGATCGGCAAGACCGCCACCGTCCCTCCGCCGTAATTGGCCACGAACACGTGACCACCGGCCCTGTCGACGGTGATGTGCGCCGGGCCGCGCCCGCCGGACGACTGCTGGTTGAGCGCCGTGAGCATCCCCGTCCCCGACTTGATCCCGAACGCACTGACGGTGCCCCCCGGCTTGCCATCAGCAGCATCCACCTCGCTGACTGCGTACAAGAACGCTCCGCCGGGTCGGACGGCGAGATAGCTCGGGTTCTTGATTTCCGCTGCCAGCTGGGGCGGTGACAACGCGCCTGTTGCCGCGTCCAGGTGCGACACGTAGATGCCATGGCTCTTTTCGCCCGTGTACGTGCCGAAATAGACGAGCCGATCGGGCTGGCCCGAAGCGGGTGCCTGCGGCAGGCCTCCCGCGGACAGCACGACGAGCGCGCTCAGCGACAGCGCAGTGGCGGCAAGGGTTCGGAGGTATCGATTCATGCCGCCATCAGACAGCCAAACGATCCGAAGATCAAGCGGCTGCCTCGGGGCCCGGACCGCAGGCGGCCGGCGTCAGGCGGTCAACCATGTGGCGAAGCGCATCCAGACCGCGGTTCCCGCGATCATCAGCCGGACGGGGTGCGACAGCGTCAGCAGGATCGCGCCATAGAGGAACATCCGGTTCACCCTGCCGTTCTTCCAGCGATCGAGACCGACCATCGCGAATGTGGCGAGATCGGGAATGCCGAAGAACGCGAGCGGCCCCAGGGCGGTCAGCGCCGCGATCGGCAGACGCCCGATGGCGGGTGGCAGGAAGTTCATGACGGTGAGCAGAATCAGCCGTTTGTGCTCCGCCGGCCGCTTCCGGTAATAAAGCGCGCCGCCAAAGAAGATGGTGAACATGAGGATGTCGAAGAACGGCACCACCATGAAGACGCGCGGCGGAATGTCGGGCGGGAAGGACGGCGATCCGTATTTCGCGGCGGCGACGGCTGTGAACAGGCCGACAGGGATCATGACGACGCCGAGCGCGGCCCCGGCGATGCCGAGCCGCTGGTGCAGCTTGATGCGCCGCGCCGAAATCAGCCACACCTGTGTCATGAACAGGCCGACCCATGCCGTCATGAGCACGCCGTGCAGATGCACCAGGTTCGAGAACACGTGCGTCGACCCGAAGAGGCCTTTGAGGTAGTAGCTCCGCGCAAAGCCGGCGAGCACCAGGAAGGGGAAGAGAGCGGCAACGAGCACAAAGAACCGACGTTCCGCCTGGCGCCGCTCGACGAGCTGACTCACGGCCACGGGACCTCCTTGGGTCACGGCACGCCTGCTCTGCCGCGCTCACGAGGCGCGGATCGCGTTGTTCGATGGCTGGCGGACGGCGTGCGTTGTGCGCACAGCCTATCTCAACACGCCGTCCATCACACGACCGGGGTTCGGCCGCACCTGACCGACTCCTACACCACCGACCCCTGGCACGGGCCTGGTAGTCGCGGTTGTCGCGCCTTGCCATCCGGGCGCCGCGCTCCGCGATCCGGTCCTTGTTGACGGTGGACCCGCACTAGACCGATCTGTAGCCCTCGGCACCAAGTCCGTCACGCGAGCCTGCGGCGCTCGTTCCGACAGACTCTCCTAACCAGCGTGATCGCAGCGAGTTGCGGCTGCCGCCCGATGCACGGCGACCGGCATGCCGTTTGCGCATTGCCATTCAGTACCGAGTAGGGAGGGTTCATGCAGCGTTCAATCCTGGCGACAGCGTTTTCCGGCGTCATGCTCTTCACCACGCCGGCCTCGTATGCCGAGCAACACGGCCATGGCGGCGGACCACCCGCGAAGGCCCCGTCCGTAGCGCCGCACGGCAGCACGTCGACCCACGGGCAGAGCGCGGGTCACGGTTCAGCGCCCAAAACCGGGAGCACACATGGGTCGAGCGCCGCCCCCACCCACGGGGGTGCGAGTCATTCGTCGGGAACCACCACGCCGACGAAGACAGCCAAAGCGGGCACACCCGCTGCGAAGAAAAAAGCCTCACCGACCAGCACCGCGCCTGCGGCCGCGACCGCGACGCTCACGCCCGTGCAGCAGAAGCTGCAGCGCAACACCAACCTTGCCGACAAGCTCAGGACACGGCTGCCGGCGGGCACCGACCTGATGACGGCATCGGCGGGGTTCAAGAACCTCGGGCAGTTCGTCGCGGCGGTGAACGTGTCCAACAACCTTGGTCTGAAGTTCGCGGACCTGAAGACCCAGATGGTGACCGATGGCATGAGCCTCGGCCAGTCCATCCAGAAACTGAAGTCGACGGCGAACGTCGAGACTGAAGTTCGCCAGGCGGAACTGCAGGCTACGACGATGATCAATTCGTCCACGACCGCCACGACGGCCGCATCGACGAGGAAGTCGAAGACTCGCACGCCGCATGCGAGCTCCACGGCGACCACCGCGGGCACGAGCAAGTGACGACGACTCCGAGGATCGCGGGACACATCGCGTGTCTCGCGGTGCTCTCGACGCTTGCGTCCGGAGGACGCGCGAATGCGCAGGGCAACAGCGCGTTCGGCCACGCGCATGGCGGCGGGCACGTCACTGCCCCTTCCGCTGCGGCCGGCGGCTCATCGTCGGCGTCAGGCGGTGCGGGCGAGGGGCAGCCCGCTGGCGATCTGCGCAACTTCGGCACGTGGCTGGACGACGCGTCCGTCATGTCGCCGGGCACGGGGTTCGTGACACTCGGCTTCGCGTACTGGCGGGCGCAGACGATGCGGGAGTTCGACCTGCCGGTGATCGACACAGGCATCGCGATCGCCCGCCGTGTGCAGGTCGGCATGAGCGTCCCGTACTACTACGCGCATGAGCCGGGAAGCGCGCTTGTCAAAGGCCTCGGCAATCTCTATCTGACGACGAAGCTGCAGGTGGCGAACCCGGCGTCACACCGCCCCGGGTTCGCGGTGACGCCGATGCTGGAGGTGCTTGACGCGGAGCCGTCGAACGGCGGGAGCCGGATGAACTGGGCGCTCCCTGTCAACGTGGAGCTCAGACAGGACGGCTGGCGCGCGTTCGGCAGCGGCGGGTACTTCTCACGCGGCGCGGTCTTCGCGAGCGGCGCCGTCGAGGCGGCGTTGTCGCGGCGTGCATGGGTGACCGGGAGCGCCAGCGAGACCTACTCGACACGCGTGCCCATCGGTCCGCTTGCACTGCCCCGCGCCCAGACGGATGTCACCGCGGGCCTGACCTTCGTCGTCGCGCCGAACGTGAGCGTGTACGGCAATGTCGGTCACACCATCTCGGATCGCGCGGTGAACGGCGGCACTGTCAATATTGCCGCGGGTGTTTCCCTCAACCTTCCCCGCTGACGACGTGCCGGCCGCGCACTCCGCCCCGATCCAGTCATCCCCAACGCCTCGGCCACCCTGTCGCCCCTGCCGTCTCAATCGTGGGCGTCGGCGGCAACGCGGTCCCCGCAGTGCCGCTTGGCGTGTTCGGCAGCATCGACATCACGGTAGCGGGCGCCGGCAGCACGAACATCGACGTGGCGACGAGCGGAATTCCAGGCGGGACGACGGTGCAGGTGACCGTGAAGCCCCGGATCGGCGCGGTTCCCTTATCGGCTACGATCCCTCTCGCGACATGCAACGCGGCGGGCGCGTGCCAGGCGAGCGCCGCCTTCACGCTGACGCCCGGGGCGTACGTCGTCGAAGCACGAGCCACGTTTCAGACGCCTCAATAGAAATGGACAGCTACACTGCCCGGAGGAGACCTTCGCGTGATGATCGATCGTGCGCGGCTCGGCGTGACGGTGTTCGCGGTGTGGCTCGGCGTCTCGGGGGCGGCGCTGCTCTTCGCACCACGGGAAATCAGCACACGATTGGGTGCCTCCGGACCTGATGTCGTCTACCAGCTGCTCGCCGCGGCGCTGCTCGGACTGGCCGCGATGAACCATGTCGCGCGCGGATCGGCGCTCGGAGGCATTTACGGTCGGGCGGTCGTCACAGCAGACCAGGTTCACTTCACGATCGGCGCACTCGTATTGATCAAGCTCGCCCTTCGGCACAGTGTGGCGCCAGCCTTGTGGATTGCGATTCTGGCCTACGTCGCGGGAGCCGTGTTCTTCAATCTGCTGCTCTTCCACGGTGTGCGCCCGCCGGCCCAAGCGCCCCCACCGCCGCCTGAGGTCGGCCTGCCGTCCGGCGGTTGAGGTAATCGCCTCGTACAAGGGTTGTACGGCCCGTGACGCACGGGCGGTTTCGGGACGACCGTCGGCTGGCGAGTGCGTTTCGCCAGCTTCGAGTTACCCCCGGGGGAACCTGCTGCAACTAGCCGCACGCTTCTTGGAGCCTTTGCGCTCGTGGCCAGACAGCACCCTCCCACGCCCTGTGGACGCGAGCCCCGCGTGTTCTTTCTCGAGGCGCTGGTTTTCGAGGCCACGCTGATCGCCGACGCGGCGCCGCGCACGGGTACACCCCGCACATAAATATGAACCCCCTCGAGCTCTGGGGCGGTGTGGAATGCACCGTCAACCGGGTCGGTGACCGCTTTTTCGACCAGGTGCGCCGTACCGGGCATCACGACCGGGTGGAGGACATCGCTCTGCTCGCGTCGACAGGTGTCCGGGCCGTCCGATATCCCGTTGTGTGGGAGCGCGTCGCGCCCGACGGACTCGCGCGTGCCGACTGGTCCTGGACCGATGACCGGCTTGCACGTCTGAGAGCTCACGGCATCCGGCCGATTGCGGGACTCGTGCACCACGGCAGCGGGCCCGCGTGCACGCACCTCCTCGATCCTGACTTCCCCCGCTTACTCGGGGAGTACGCGCGGGCGGTCGCCCAGCGCTATCCCTGGATCGACAGCTACACGCCGGTCAACGAGCCGCTGACGACCGCCAGGTTCAGCGCGCTGTACGGCCACTGGTATCCGCATCGGACGGATCCGGCGTCGTTCGTCACGGCCTTGTTGAACGAGGTGCGCGGAACGATCGTCGCGATGGCGGCGATTCGCGACATCAATCCGGCCGCCGGTCTGGTGCAAACCGAAGACGCAGGGCGCACATACAGTACGCCGCGGCTCGCCCGGCAGGCGACCCACGAAAATCACCGGCGCTGGCTGACGTTCGATCTGCTGACGGGACGCGTCACTGACGGACATCCACTCTGGACGTGGCTCCTCCGGGTTGGTGCGGACCCCGCGTGTCTGGAATGGATCGCGGCGAATGCGTGCGCACCGGATGTCGTGGGGCTCAATTACTACCTGACGAGCGATCGATATCTCGACGAACACCTCGACCGGTATCCCGTGTGGACGCACGGCGGCAACGGCGTGGATCGGTACGCGGACGTCGAGGCGGTGCGTGCGCACGAAGCCGGCCTTGCGGGACACGAGCACGTGCTCCGCGAAGCGTGGGATCGCTACCGGCTGCCGGTCGCCATCACCGAGGTCCATGCCGGTGCGACGCGCGAGGAGCAGCTGCGCTGGACGACACGCGCGTGGACAGCGGCCGAACGGGCGCGGGAGGCCGGAGCGGATGTCCGCGCGGTCACCCTGTGGGCGATGTTCGGCTCCTACGACTGGAACTCGCTGTGCGTCCGCTGCGACGGCGTGTTCGAGCCTGGCGCATTCGACACGCGGAGCAACCCGCCCCGGCGCACCGCTGTGGCGTCGCTCGGCCAGACCCTGGTCGAGTCCCGCGTGCTGGATCCGATGGTGTTCCAGCCAGGCTGGTGGGAACGCCCCAGTCGTTTCCTGTGGCCGCCCCGAGCGGACGGCGCCGGGTCGACGGCACAGTGCGCGGTGCGGAACGAACGACCGCTGGTCATTGTGGGCGCGCGCGGAACCCTCGGTCGTGCGCTCGTCCGCGCCTGTGCCCGTCGGGGCCTGCCGCACGTCGCGCTCGGTCGCGATCTCCTCGACCTCACCGATCCCGCGGCAATCCGCTCCGTCCTCGACGACCTGCGCCCGTGGGCCGTCGTGAACGCGGCCGGCTACGTGCGCGTGGACGACGCGGAGGGCGACGCGGATGCATGCCTGCGAGTCAACACGGATGCGGCCGGCTGCCTCGCGGAGCGATGTGCAGCCGCGGGCGCGCGCTTCGTGACGTTCTCGAGCGATCTGGTGTTCGACGGCGATCTCAGACGTCCGTACGTCGAAACGGATCGTCCCAGTCCGCTGAACGTGTACGGCATCAGCAAGCTGGAGGCGGAATGCCGCGTGCGCGAGCTCCACCCGCGCGGTCTGATCATCCGGACCAGCGCGTTCTTCGGACCCGAGGACGACTTCAATTTCGTGGCGCTCGCGCTGCGCTCCCTGTCCGAGGGTCGGCCGTTCAGCGCGGCAGACGACGCCGTCGTGTCACCGACGTACGTGCCGGACCTTGTCGAGGCGACCTTGGATCTGCTGATCGATGCCGAATCCGGCGTCTGGCACCTCGCCAACCCCGGAGAGATCACCTGGGCCGCGTTCGGACGTGCGGCCGCGGCGCTGGCGGGCCTGGATCCCGCGCTGATCGTCGGCGTGCCGACCGCCGCGTTGAACCTGCGCGCCCCCCGGCCCGCGTACAGTGCGCTCGCATCAGAGCACGGGGCGATCCTCCCGCCCCTGGCCGACGCGCTCAGCCGCTACACTACGGCGGTCGCGGGCAGGAGCGCTGCGGTCGAACGCCTCACGGCGACGCCGTGATTCGGTGCACCCCTGAGGTCCGCCAGTGCGGGTACGAGTAGCGCTGTCGTTTCACTCTGGCACTCTGTCTCACCGCAACTCCCCGGGCTTGCGTCCACGAGCGCGAGGCAGAAGGTGCGAGCGCTCGGTCTGGCACACCGCACGCACCGTTGATGGCTGGCGCCGGCCTCGTTTCTCACGCTAGCATCTGAGAAGCGTGTTTCTGGAGATCGACGGATCGTCGAGGATGCTGATGCGTCACGTGCGCGTGTTTCGTGCGTCTGTCGTCAGCGCGCTGTTCGCCATGGCTGTGCCGCTCGCGGCGCAGGCGCCGTCCAACCCTCCGCCCCAGACCCCTCCGGGGCCGATTACGGTGCGCGAACAGGTCGAGGTCGTGGCCACGCGCATTCCCGAGGTGCCGCACGACGTGCCCGCCTCGGTCGAAGTGATTGAGGGCGAGACGCTCCGCGCCCTCGGTGCAACGACCATGCGGGACGCGCTCTCGCTCGCGGCGGGCGTGGAAATCGCGCCGGGAGGCGACGCCGGGCCGGCCGCAGCGGTGCCCGAGTTCTGGGGACTCCGGGAGTTCGACGCCTTCCTGCTTGTCGTCGACGACATACCCTGGGGCGGCGCCTTCAATCCGGATCTCGCCACGCTCAACCTCCGCGATGTGGAGCGGATCGAAATCCTTCGCGGGTCGGCGCCGGTCACGTTCGGCGCCACGTCCTTCGTCGGCGTCATCCACGTCGTCCACAATGCCGCGGCGGCAACGCGAAGCTACGCGTCGGTGCGGGGCGGGACCTTCGGCAGCGGCGGTGGCGGGGTCGATCTCGCGGTCCCGGCGCTCGGCGTCTGGAAATCACGGCTGAGCGCCGACGTCGATCGACAGGGCTTCAGGGACGATCGCACATCCTTCAGGAGAGCCCATCTCAACTACCGCGGCGCGAACGCGGATCCCGATCGCCGGATGTGGTTCTCAACCGATCTCAACTGGCTCGATCAGGATCCCGCGAGCCCCCACCCTCGCGTCGGCGGCGTTCTGGCAACGGCGACGCCGCTCGATGCCAATTACAACCCGGCGGCCGCCTTTCTGCGCGACACGCGCGTGGCAGTGGCGTTCGGCACCGACCGCACCCTCATGCGCACCCTGCGCTGGACGATGACCGGGTCCTACGCGCACTCGGGGCAGAGCACGTTCCGCGGATTCCTCACGGACGTCGCGAATGCTCCCGCGAATGCCACGGGATTTCTGGAGAACATCGACGTCAACGATCTCTACGGCGACACGCACGTCGTATGGCCGGTAGCCCGGCACGTGACCCTGGTCAGCGGCGCCGACGTGCTGTTCGGGAACGGCGAGGGCCGCGGCGCGACATTCACGTATACCGTCCCCCTCGCAGGGTCGTCCGCCACCGCTGTTCCGGAACCCCACACACTGAACCTGGACGCCGAGAACCGCCGGATGTTCGGCGGCGGGTACGCGCAGGTCGAATGGACGCCCGCTTTACGGGTTCACGTGTCCGGCGGCGTGCGGCTGAATGTCACGAACGAGCGCCGCGGCGAGAGCGGCGGCTCAACGCAGGCACGGCCGGCCGGGAGCATCGGGACAGTCCTCGGGTTGTGGGAGCGGCGTTCCGATCACGTCCGTGTGTTTGCGAACTACCGCGACACGTTCAAACCTGCGGCGTTCGATTTCTCGCTCGCCGAACACGAGGGGATTCTCGCGCCGGAGACGGCGCGGAGCTACGAGGCCGGCGTGAAGCTGCGCGGCGCGGGAGGACGCGTGGATGTCGAAGCCGCGGCCTTCCGCATGGATTTCCACAACCTCGTGACCGCCACGGTCCTGGGCGGCCTGCCGTCGCTCCAGAACGCCGGCGCCACCCGGTTCCAGGGATTCGAAACCGCGATCGAGGCACGAGCCACCCATGCCGTGACCGCGCGCGCGACGTACAGCTTCCATGACGGGCGCTTCACCGACTTCGTGCAGGACTTCGACGGCGCCAACACGCAGCTGGCCGGGAACCGGTTCGAGATGTCCGCGCGCCACCTGTTCTCGGCAGGTCTCATCCTCGCACCACACGCCGGGCCGAGCGGGAGCCTGATCGTGAAGCACACGGGCGACAGGTTTCTGAACAAGAGGAACACCGCCCTTGCGGCGCCGTTCACGACGCTGGACGGCGGCGTCGGCTGGCGGCTCGACGCGTGGGAGCTTCGGCTCGACGCGCGGAACCTGACAGACAGGCGTGATCCGGTCTCGGAGAGCGAGCTGGGCGAGTCGCAGTATTACCGGATGCCGTCGCGGCGCCTGGATCTGACGCTCGGCCTGCGGTTCTGAACGTCAGGCGCCCGCGTCCGCCTGGCTCAACTGGTCCCTGGCCTCGAGCGCCACGAACACCTGATTACGGCCGCGCGCCTTGGCGGCGTAGAGCGCCGCATCCGCCGCGCGAAACAGCAGTTCTCCGGCCTTGGCGTCCGTCAGCTCGTCTACCCCTTCCACCGCCGGCCAGGACCCGCGGGCCACACCCACGCTGATGGACAGCGTGCCGCGCGGAAAGCTCTTCCCCGCCAGCAGCGGCGCACTGGCACGCACGGCTTCGCAGAGATCCTCGGCGATCGCCTGCACGTCGGCTGGGTTCCGCCCGGAGAACGCCACCACGAACTCGTCGCCGCCGTACCGGCAGGCGACGGCGTCGGTCGGTAGTCTGGCGCCCGCGATCCGGCCAACGTGCCGCACGGCCTGGGCGCCGATGAGATGTCCATACGTGTCGTTGAGCGATTTGAGACGATCCAGGTCGAACACCATCATCGACACCGACGTGCCCGCGTGGCGCGCCTGATGGATCATCAGAGTGAGGCAGCCCTCGAAGGACCGAAGGTTGTGCAGCCCGGTCAGATCGTCCGTCATCGCGAGCACCCGCAGGCGCCGCCCGTTCTCGGTCAGACTCGCCGTGACCAGGCCGACGGCGATGAAGAGCGCGATCTGCACGAGGTCGGTCTCGCGATACGCGAAGGTGAGCAGCGCACGGTTCGCCAGGTGATAGAGGAGGATGGCGACAAGTGACGTCGCGAGCCCGCCCACCCAGCGGAGCCGCGACGCCGCGACGATTATTGGCAGATAGTACAGATGCTGGACCGGTGCGGCGTCGGTGTTGCGATCGAGAAGGAACGTGAGCAACAGGGCGGCGGCCACACCCGCCATCACCCACCACTGCGGCGCGGGCTGCGGGCGCGGCGCCGCGGGTTGACGCTGAGGGGACGCGGTCGTCAGACGCACCTTCCTATTATCGCTCCGCGCCCGTCGGACGAGTCGCCACCGATTCCGGGAATACGCTCGCTCAATACCGCGGGACTGCGGGGTCCACCATCTGCGACCATGCCTCGATCCCGCCAGCGAGGTTGAACAGGTTCCGGAATCCCGCCTGCAGGAAGTACTCGGCGGCCGACTGGCTGCGGATCCCGTGGTGACAATGGAACACGATGGGCGTGTCTCGTTCGAGCAGGAGGAGGGCGTCGTGGCACGACTGGTCGAGGAGCCGCGCGCCGGGAATCACCGCAATGGCGCGCTCTTCGGGGGTTCGGACATCGACGAGCTCGAGCCGGGCGCCGCTGTCGAGCATTCTCTT
>JBBWZJ010000148.1:0-3631 GCA_039648985.1 Acidobacteriota bacterium
GCTCCAGGTCGGCCGCGGCTTCTGCATCGGCTTCGCGATCACGCTGTGGGACACGATGGTGATGCAGCGCGTCCCGCAGCAGATGCTGTCGCGCGTCATCAGCATGGACTGGTTCGGCTCGCTCGGATTGCTCCCGGCCGGCCTCGGGATCTGGGCGGGACTGTCCGGTCTCGCCGCGCCGGGCACGCTGATCGCGATCAGCTGCGCGTTCTGCGCGTGCCTCTTCCTCGTCGGGTTGAGCGCCCGGCGGATCCGCTCTGTGGAGTAGGCCCAGTTGCGCAGGGAACGCGGCTGCAGGAACACTTTCTAAGGCTTCAAAGCGAAAGCAAGGAGGAAGGATGGCATACGGGCTTTTGCTGCTTCGCGTCGTCGCCGGGCTGACGATCTCCGCCCACGGCGTCCAGAAGCTGTTCGGGTGGTTCGGCGGTCACGGCGTCCGCGGAACGGCCGGGTTCTTCGAGAACCTCGGTTTTCGGCCGCCGCTGCTGCTCGCGGCGCTCGCCGGGCTCGGCGAGGCGAGCGGAGTGCTGTTCGCCCTCGGGTTCGTGACCCCGCTCGCGGCGGTCGGAATCACGATCGTGATGCTCAACGCGATCGCAGTCGTCCACTGGTCGAAGGGATTCTTCAACGGCAACGGCGGCTTCGAGTTCCCGTTGCTGATCGCGACCGTTGCGGTCTCGGTCGCCGCGACCGGCCCGGGCCGGTTCTCGATCGACCGCGCCATCGGGTGGGACGACAACATCAGCGGTGTCTGGTGGGGCGTCGGCGTCGCACTGGCCGCTGCCGCCGTGTCCGTTCTGACCGTCGCGACGACTCGCCGGCGCGCGCGGGTCGAAGCAGCCGCAGCGACGTAGAACAACGCGGGGGAACCGCAAGGTTCCCCCGCGCTTATCGGGGTGCCCAGATTTGAACTGGGGACCTCTCCGACCCGAACGGAGCGCGCTACCAGGCTGCGCCACACCCCGAAAGCGGCACAAAGAGTAGCCGGAATCGACACAAACCGGTCACACCTTTCCCGCTACGTTGCCTTCAACGACAACGAGGAGGCAACGCATGAACGCGGTCATCCTGACCGGCAATCTGGCGACGGACGTCGAGCTGCGCGAGTTCGGCGAGGAGAAGCGGCTCGCGACGTTCGTGCTCGCCGTCGACCGCGCCGCGAAAGACGACGCCGCGGACTTCTTCCGCGTCGCAGCGTGGGACCAGCAAGCGCAGCTCTGCGCCGACTACCTGGCGAAGGGGCGTAAGGTCGGCGTCGAGGGCCGGCTGCGCCACCACACGTGGGAAGACGGAGAAGAGAAGCGCAGTCGCGTCGAAGTCGTTGCGCGAAGGATCGAGTTCCTCGGCTCCAGGCCGGCCGAGTCAGCCGGAGCGGAGGTGGTGCCGTTCGAGGCGGCTGTCGCGTAGAAATGTCTCGATCGCGTCGGCACACGCCTCGGGGCGCTCTCCGATCAGCAGGTGCCCGCAGCCGGGAATGACGCGGAGGCGCGCGCCCAGCCTCCGCGTGTACTCGAACGCGTCGTCCAGCGGCAACTGGGCGTCCTCGGCGCCCCACAGGACGAGCGCCGGTGCGCGCACCGCCTCGAGCTCCTGACGTGGATCGTCGCGACGCAATGCCTGCCAGGCACTGTCGACGTCCGTGTGGAGCAGCTGGCCCGCGAGGAACCCCTCCACCGCCTGGTCGGTGAGCCCGACCGGATCCGCGACCGAGACGAACCCGAAAACCAGACGACGGAGCAGCGGCGAGCGGCTCACGAGCGACCTGTGCCGGGCGGCGATGCGTCCCGGGCGCACTGCCGCGAAAACCGACAGCAGCTGGCGCCCCCAGACGTTGCCGATGCTGAGGCCCGCCGCGCCCGCGAGGACGATCGCCTGCACGGCGTCCGGACGCCGCAGCGCCAACCGCAGGACGACCATCCCGCCCAGGGAGTGGCCGACGACCGGTGCCGGAAGCATCCCCTCGCGCTCCGCGACCGCGGCGACACGGTCGGCGAACGGCTCGAGCCCGGACACGCCCGGCAGGGCGCTCGATCCGCCGTGCCCGGGCAGGTCCGGAACGAGCAGTCGCCGGCGCCGCAGGAGCAGCGGCGCGAGCTCGGTCCAGTTGGACGCAGCCCCGCCCAGGCCGTGCACGAGCACGAGTGGCGGGCCTTCGCCCGCCACGAAGTACCGCATCCGGACGCCGCGGATCTCGGCGAAACGCTCCTGGAATCCGGCCAGCTTTGCGTCCGTCATGGACGCCGATTATCCTTCGACCGATGAATGGACTCGGAGGGCCGGAACGTTGAATCCGGCACCCACATTTGGAGGTTCCACCTAGCCCGCTGCGCGCGATCGCGCAAGCGGGCTTTTTCGTCTAAGGAGAGGAGAGTCGATGGCAAACCACCTCACGCCCGACGAGCTGTCCAAGGAACTGGGGATCGACCGCCAGGAGGTCATCCGCGTTTGCGTCGAGGAAGGCGTACCGATCTATCAGGGCAAGATCGACAAGACGTTGTTCCAGGCGCAGCTAGAAGCTCTCGGCGTGTTGCAGAAGCACTGAGCGCCTAGGCAGATTTGCGTGCCGGCTGGCGCCGGCCGCCAGAGCCGCTCTTCGGGGCGGCTCTCTTCTTGGAGGGCGCGGGCTTCGTGGTCTTGCGGCCCTTGACCTCCTCGACGCTGCGCTTCAGTGCCTCCATCAGGTCGACGACCGGCGTCTCGGCAACAGGCTCCGGCTTCGCGATCTCCTGGCCGTCGAGCTTCGCCTCGAGCATCTGCCGCAGGTCGCTGCGGTACTGGCTGTGCAGCTCCTCCGGATCGAACTCCGCGACGAGGCTCTCCATCACCTGCCGTGCCAGCTTGAGCTCGGCCTCCTTGACCTCGGTGCCCGCGACGGCCTCGTCGATCTCCGCCTGTGAACGGACATCCTCGGCGAGGAACATCGTCTCGAGCACGAGTGCATCGCCCTTCGGCCGGATCAGGCAGAAGTACTCCGCGCCGCGGAGGACGAACCGCCCGATGCCGCCCATCCCTGCCTGCTTCATCGCCTCGAGCAGCAGCACGTAGGGACGGCGCTGCGCGGGGTTGGTCGCCGGCGCGAGGTAGTACGTGCGGTCGAGGTAGACGGGGTCGACCTCGTCGAGCTCGACGAAGCGCGTGATGTCGATCGAGCGCGAGTCGTCGTGCTGTGCGATCGCCTCCAGGTCCGCGTCGTCGACGATCACGAACTCCCCCTTCGCCACCTCCCAGCCCTTGACGATCTCGTCCGGGCCGACCTCGCGCTCATGCGTCGGGCACCAGCGCTTCTGGCGGATCGGTGTCTTGCACTCGCGATGGAGCGTCCGGAAGCTGACGTCCGACTGCTTCGCCTTCGGGGTCGTCGCGAGAGCCAGGCCAACAGGGATGTTGACCAGGCCGAAAGAGATTGATCCGTTCCAGATTGTGCGCATGGGGCCGCTCCTCAATTCTACGGACGGACCGGCCCCATTCGCCGCTCTTTGGAGGGATTCCTCCCCTAGGCCGCCTCGTATGCCTCGCGGTAGCCGAAGGCCTTGCCGATCGGGGCACCGAGCGCCAGCGCAGCGCGCTGAAGCACGTGCGGGATCAGGGGCAAGCGGACATCGTCGAAGTGGTGCCGGGCGATGACCGCGAG
>JBBWZJ010000022.1:0-3473 GCA_039648985.1 Acidobacteriota bacterium
ACCGCATCCTCGAGCGTGAGCACATGACGCTGCTTCACGTACTTCGAGATGACGCGCACCGCGTTGCCGAACGCGCGCGGATGCGGCAGCCCCAGATCGTCACCCCCACCCACCGCGGCTGCGGCGCCCGCGTCGCTGCCGATGCTGGTCCAGGGAAAGTGCAGCGCCGTCTCGATGTCCGGCTCACTCATCATATAGTAGATCGCCATCACGCGTCCCTGCCCCTGTGCCACGAGGTCCATGGCGGCGTCGGCCGGGTCCTTACCCATCTCGCGGGCGATCTGGGCAAGCGTCTTCACGTTGTACTTGTCGTTGGCCGGATTCCGCGCGTTGGCGAGCATGATGCCGTCCCAGCCCCCCGCCGCCTCGATGATGTTCCACCAGCCGGGGACACCCGTCTGCTGCTCGCGCTTGATCCGCGCACGAATCTCGGGCTTCGCCAGACGCGCCAGCAGCGAGTCCTTGCCGCCATCGAACGCCCAGCTTGGAATCGTCGCCTCGAGCCCCGTGCCGCCGGCCGTGTAGACGTACATGTCGGCAGCGACGTCGACACCGCGTGCGCGGGCCTGCTCGACGATCTGACGCACGGAGTCCATCAATACGCCCCACCCAGGCTTGTAGGCGACCTTCAGGTGGAAGATCTCCACCGGCATGCCGGCCTGCTCCCCGATGGTGATGGCTTCCCGCACCGACTCGACAACCTCCTTGCCCTCGCCGCGGATGTGGCTCGCGTAGAAGCCGCCGTGCCGGCCGGCAGCCTTCCCTACCTCAACCAGCTCCGCCGTCGTTGCATAGCTGCTCGGTGGATAGATCAGCGCCGTGGTCATTCCCATGACGCCGGCGCGCATGGCGCTGTCCATGATCGCGCGCATTTTCGCCAGCTCGTCCGTGGTCGGTGCACGCGAGGACATGCCGAGCACGGCGACGCGCGCCTGGGTCTCGCTGAAGTAGGTGCCGAAGTTGACGCTGATCCCCTGCCGCTCGAGCTGCTGGAAATAGCTCGGGATCTCGCTCGCCTTCACGGGCGTGCCGCCCTCTCCGGCGATCACCGTCGTGACGCCCATCATGAGCTTGTTCTCCGCCAGCGGATTACGGCGAAGCACACTGCCCGATTGATCCATCACGTCGATCCAGCCGGGCGACACATACTTGCCGCGTGCGTCGATCTCGACGCGCCCGCGCTCGGGAACGACGCCGATCCGGACGAAGCGGCCATCCCGGATCGCCACGTCGGCAGCGATCCACGGATTCCCCGCGCCGTCCAGCACGTGCCCGTTGCGGATGACGACATCGTACGGTGCGGACGGCGTCGCCTGCTGCGCGGCGAGGGGAGATGATGCGAGAGCTCCGAGGAGCGCTGCCGATATCAGGGGACGCATCTGATGGACGGTGACAGGAATGGAGTTTACCGCGGAGGACGAAGCGTGGCGCGGCGCGCGGGGGGGGGGGAGCGCCTATCGGGGAAACCGAACGAGGACGTTCTGCATCGGCATCCCGCGGCGCCTCACCTGTGGCGTATCGCGCGTACACGCGGTGAAGGTCTTGCACGATCCCACGAGCTCGAAGCTGTCGTACACGTACGGCACCCCTTCGCTGCCAAGCGGCGAGTTGGCGTCGGAGACGTGGAAGTGCAGATGCGGCTCCGTGGAGTTGCCGGAGTTCCCGACCAGACCCAGGACCTGGCCTCGCTTCACGCGATCACCCACACGCACCCGAATGGAGCCGGGCTTGAGATGGGCATAGAAGGCGTAGTGGCCCCCGCCGAGGTCGATGATCACGTGATTGCCGCCCACCGTCTCGAGCGTGATCGGCACCGCCCGCGAGTTGACCCCGGGAACGTTCTCGGGAATGCTGTCCTTGACGGCGACGACCCGTCCGTCGGCCACGGCCAGCGCGTCGTTGGCTTCCGCGCCATAGCTCTCGTTCTTGAGCTTGTCGCCGTCGTACGTCGAGTTGCGATCGTTCATCTTCACGTAGTCGATCGCAAAGCGCTGTGCGATCGCCGGGGTGCCACTGGTCGTGATCAGCGCGCGGCGATGGCCCGAGCCGTTCGACGGACCGTTCGCGGCCAACCATGGTCCGCCACGGAGCGGTGGTCCGATCACGACGGGCGAGCTCGTGACCGGAACCAGCGGGCCGTCGAGTGACTGCGTCGTCACGCTGTCACCGGTGCCCGCCTGCACGGTGACGCGATTGCGGAGCGACTTCGGCACCGCGCCGCTGTCGAGCGGAACCCACATGAAGACCACAGCCCGTAGTCCGCCACCGAGCGTCAGGCGCTCGGCGGCCGGGATGGTCACGCCCGGACGCCCGATGCTCTGACGCAGCACACTGTCACTGAGCGTCAGCAGCGCGCTTCGTGCTCCCTCGGCGGACAACACCTCGACGCTCTTCAGCGTGAGCGTCTGCACGCCAAGATTCGTCAGATGCAGCTCGTACGTGAGGAACGACGCGCCATTCCCGTATCCGAGCGTCGGCGGCTTGGGGACGCGCAACTCGAGCGACGGGGGAAGCTGCGCGCCCTGCGCCGCGCCGGTGGATGCTCCCGCCCCGACGGCGAGCAGCGCGACGGCGAGCGACATGATGCGAGATCGCATTGCGTCGAGTCTCATTGGCCACCAGCGATGGTGGGGTTGTTGATGCGCTCTACATCGGGAAGCGGGAAGCATGTCTGCGTACCGTAGACGCCCCCGTACTGGTAGGGGGCGCCGGCGGCGGGGGTGAATGCCAGGCCGTAGCGCCGGAAATCACCGAGCCGATGTCCTTCCACGAAGAACTCGCGCCGCCGCTCTTCGATGATCTGCGCCACCATATCGGTCGAGGTCGCACCGGCCGGCAGCGTGTAGACCGGCAATCCGGCCGTCCGCGACCGCGCGTTGTTGATCGCAGCGGCGGCGCCGGAGAGATCTCCCGTGCGCGCGGCGTTCTCGGCGATGATGAGCTGCGCTTCCGCGTAGCTCGCCAGGCGCACCGGCGTGTTGACTGTGGCGTCCTTGGTGGGGAGGAAGAGCCGCGAGCCGGTGGCCGTGCCGTTCCGATTCAGATCCGTGACCGCGACGCGGGGGTCCTGCGTCGTCCCGCCAGGAACCACGACGTTGCGATACGCCGGGTCGACGGTGGAGTAGGCGAACTGCGAGACGTGGAGGAAGACCACGTTCTGCCGGCGCGCGTTCACCGCATCCGGCGAGGTGTTCACGACGAAGGTGGCGGGGATCGTGGCCGCGTCGGCGGCGGCGGCCGCGAGGTTCGATGCGCCGCCCGCGTCGAGCAGAGCGCGAGCCCGTCCCAGCCGCGCGAGGTTCAGCGTGGTGGCGTCGCTCGCTGCCGTCGCCGCGGCGATGGCCTTCGTGAACCGCGTCGCTGCTTCCCCGAAGAGCGCGGACGGTTGCAGCTCCGGACCGAGATTGATCGCCGCCGAACACATCCCCTCGCCGAGCAGGACGAGGCTGTAGCCCGCGTACGTCGTCGCCTGC
>JBBWZJ010000196.1:0-21301 GCA_039648985.1 Acidobacteriota bacterium
CCAATAAAACTTGCCCCCTCCCCCATCCCCAATCAGCGCAGCCCGGGCGTCCGCCCTTGTTGCCGCGGGCATCCTGCTCAGCCGGATCGCCGGTCTCGTGCGCGTCAGCGTGTTCGCGCACTACTTCGGCCAGCAATCCGATGCGGCGGACGCCTTCAATGCGGCTTTCCGGATTCCCAATCTCCTTCAGAATCTCTTTGGCGAGGGTGCGCTGTCCGCCTCCTTTATTCCGGTCTATGCGGGGCTGCTCGCGCGCGGCGAGCAGGAGCAGGCGGACCGGGTCGCGCAAACGGTCTTCGTCATTCTCTCGCTGGTCACGGCTGTCCTCGTCCTCGCCGGCGTCGCGCTCGCGCCGCTCTTTATCGATCTGATCGCACCCGGGTTCAGCGGGCCCAAGCGCGAACTGACCACCCGGCTCGTGCGAATCCTGTTTCCTGGCGCGGGCCTGCTTGTCGTGTCGGCGTGGTGCCTCGGGGTCCTGAACAGTCATCGCAAGTTCTTCATCTCGTACACAGCGCCGGTCATCTGGAATGCGGCGATGATTGGGACGCTCGTCTTCTTCGGCCCGGCAGGCGGGCCGCTCGACAGGCTCGCTGTGCTCCTCGCCGAGGGGTCCGTCGCGGGTAGCGCGCTTCAGTTTGCGGTGCAGCTGCCTGCCGTCCTTGGTGTCTTCGGGCACGCCGCGCGTGGAGGCTCGTTTTTCGTGCTCACGCCCGGCGTCCGATCGGTCGTCCGGAACTTCGGCCCCGCGTTCGTGAGCCGCGGGGTCGTCCAGGTCAGCGCATATATCGATACGCTGCTGGCGACCCTGCTGCCGACCGGCGCCGTCACGGCGCTGATGAACGCACAGGTCCTCTATACGCTACCGGTGAGCCTCTTCGGCATCTCCGTGTCGGCGGCCGAACTGCCGGCGATGTCGGGCGTCTCAGGTGATGAGACCGCGCGGGCGGCGGCGCTGCGCGGGCGTCTCGGCCCGGCCCTGCAACGGATTGCCTTCTTCGTCATCCCGTCGGCGACGGTGTTCCTCGTGTTCGGGGATGTGATTGCCGCCGCGATTCTCCAGCATGGCCGCTTCAGGCCAGAGGACGCGGTTTACGTGTGGGGCATCCTCGCGGGCTCGTCGGTCGGGCTCCTCGCCTCCACCATGGCGCGCCTCTACTCGGCGGCGTACTATGCGATGGGCGACACTCGAACGCCGCTACGGTTCGCGGTGATTCGCGTGGTGCTCGTGACCGTGCTGGGTTACGTCTTCGCGCTCGTGGTGCCGCCGCGGCTGGGGATCAACCCGCAGTGGGGCGCCGCGGGCCTGACGGCATCCGCCGGTCTCGCAGGGTGGTGCGAGTTCGCGCTCCTTCGCCACTCTCTCACCCGGCGGATCGGGCGAACCGAGGTGGGCGCCGGCCGGCTCGGGCGGCTCTGGACCGCAGCCGCTATCGCCGCTGTCGTGGGGTGGCCCCTGCGGCTCGAAACCTCAGCGCTCCATCCAATCATCCGCGCCGCGGTGGTCCTCACGCCGTTCGGGCTCGTCTACCTGGGCCTCGCCGCAGCGTTGCGAATCCCCATACCCGCATTCGGTCGAAAGTAATACGTGCTACGTGCGACGGGCTCCGTCCGACGTCAACGTGCGACGTGCGACGTCGCGACGTGCGACGTGCAACACGTGCTACGTGCAACACGTGCAACACATCTGACGTGGCCTGCGCGATCGGTAGCACGTAGCACGTGGCACGTGGCACGTGGCACGTGCTCAGGCCGGCTGCAATCGTCCATCTTCCAGCCGGAGGACGCGATCGCACGCGGCGGCAAGACGCGGGTTATGGGTCGCAATGAGCGAGGTCAGCCCGTGCTCGCGGTGCATCTCGCGAAGCAGCGCGTGCAGGGTATCGGCTGTGTGTTCGTCGAGATCGCCGGTCGGCTCGTCTGCCAGGAGGAGCGCCGGCTGCATCACCAGAGCCCGAGCAATGGCCACGCGCTGCTGCTCGCCGCCGGACAGCATCCCGGGCCGATGTTCGAGCCGCGCCTCGAGGCCGACACGCCGGAGCAGGTCGGACGCGCGTGCGCGCCGTTCAGCGGCGGGCAGCCGCGCGATGCGCATGGGCATCTCGGCGTTCTCCAGCGCCGTGAACTCGGGCAGGAGGTGATGGAACTGGAAGACGAACCCGACATGGCGATTTCTGAACGCCACGACGTCGGCCGCCGGCAGCGCATCGAGCTCCGTCGTCCCGATCCGCACATGCCCCTCGTCCACCGCGTCGAGTCCGCCGATTACATGGAGGAGTGTGCTCTTGCCCACCCCGGACGCCCCCACCACCGCCACCATTTCCCCCTGCTGGAGCTCGACGTCGAGGTGCTTCAACACCGGTAACCGGGTGCCCCCGACGGGGTAGCTCTTGGTGACGTTGGTTACTGCGATGAAAGACATCTTGTCAGTCGTTCAGCTATCAGCTATCAGGTCTTGGTTCCTGGCGTTTGATCGAACCGACAGCTGAGAGCTGAAAGCTGGCAGACTCTTATTGGTACCGCAACGCCTGCGCCGGATCGAGCTTCGATGCCTGGCGCGACGGGTAGATGGTGGCGACGAAACAGATGACGAGCGCGGAGACCATGACGATCGCAAAGTCGAGCGGCTGCAGCGTGAACGGCACGTACGAGATCGAATAGACCTCGATCGGCACATGAATCAGCTTGTACCGGTCGAGCACATAGATGAGCGCGTACCCGGCGACGGCCCCGGCGACGGTGCCGAGCACGCCGATGATGAGCCCCTGGAGCATGAAAATGCGGCGGATGCTCGCGGCGGAGCTCCCCATCGTCTTGAGGATGGCGATGTCGCGGCTCTTCTCCATGACGAGGAGCACGAGCGAGGCGATGATGTTGAGCGCGGCGACCATCACGATGAGGCCTATGGTGATCGAGATGGCCATCTTCTCCAGCCAGAGCGCCGAGAAGAGGGCGCCGTTCAGGTCAGCCCAATCCTGCGCGAGGTACTCGGAACCGAGCCGCGTCTGGATCGCATCGCTGACGGTCTGCGCCGCGAACATGTCGTCCAGCCGCAGTTCGATGAGGTCCGGCTGGGTGCGGCCGAGCACGCGCTCGGCGACGTCGAGCCTCAGGAACCCGTATCCCGAGTCGTACTCGAAGAGGCCGAGGCTGAAGGTTCCGGCCACCTTGAAGGGGCGCGGCCGCAGCATGGGCCCGACGGGCGTCAGCGTGCCTTCGAACGTGATGAGACGCACGGCGTCTCCGACTTTCACATGAAGCTGGGTGGCGAGGTCCTTCCCGACGAGAATGCCAGGCACGGCGCCCGGCGCTGTGTCGAGCGCGTCGAGCCGGCCCGAGAGCATCGCCCTCTCGATCTGCGTCACCGTTTTCTCGAGCGCCGGGACGATCCCCTTCACCTCGATGAAGGCCTGCTCGCCCCCCTCGCTTTCGAGCAGCGCCTTGCCCTGCACGATTGGCGCCGCCCCGACGACGCGCGGCACCGTGAGGAGCTTGCGCATCTCGGTCTCTGGATCCGCGATACCGCCGGCCTTCATCACGTAGACGTGCGCCGCCGACCCCACAATCCTGTCGCGCAACTCGCCCTGGAGTCCCGTCATCAGCGCGAGTGCGATGAGGAGCGCCATGACCCCCACGGTGACGCCGAGCACTGAAATCAGCGAAATGAGCGAAATGAAGGCCTGCTTCCTCCTGGCGAGCAGGTAGCGCAGCGCGACGAACAGCTCGAAAGGCAGATCCATCAGCGGCTGAAGGCTGAGGGCCGCGACGCGCGGCGACGCGGCGCGCTCACTTCGCCCTCATCAGCGGAAAGAGGATGACGTCGCGAATCGATTGACTGTTCGTGAGCAGCATGACGAGCCGATCGATCCCGACGCCCTCGCCGCCTGTCGGCGGCAGTCCGTATTCGAGCGCCCGGATGTAGTCCTCGTCCATCGCGTGGGCCTCGGCGTCGCCGGCAGCCCGACCGACGAGCTGCGCCTCGAACCTCCGGCGCTGCTCCGCCGGATCGTTCAGCTCACTGAAGGCGTTCGCCACCTCGAACCCGCCGATGTACAGCTCGAATCTCTCGACCGTGTCCGGATCATCGGGCTTCTGCTTCGAGAGCGGTGACACTTCGGTCGGGAAGTCGTAGACGAAGGTGGGTTGGACGAGGTCCTGCTCGTGCAGCCGCTCGAAAATCTCCGTCGCAATCTTGCCGGCGCCGTAGCCGGCCTGGACATCGATACCGAGCCGTCGCGCAAGGGCGGCCGCCGTGTCGCGCGCTCGAAGATCCGCATCCGACACGGTCACGCCGAGGCGGCTGCCCGCCGCCGTACGCGCGCCCTCCCGCAGCGACACACGCCGATACGGCGGCGCGAGCGAAATCTGGTGCTCGCCGAACGTGACGGTGTCGCTGCCCGTCGCCTCCCGGGCACATACCGACAGCATCTGCTCCGTCATCACCATCAGCGCTTCGTAATCGCTGTATGCCTGGTAGAACTCCAGCATCGTGAACTCGGGGTTGTGCTGCGTCGAGATGCCCTCGTTCCGGAAGTTGCGATTGATTTCATAGACGCGCTCCAGGCCGCCGACGACGAGCCGCTTCAGGTACAGCTCCGGAGCGATGCGCAGGAAGAGCTGCATGTCGAGCGCGTTATGGTGCGTGACGAACGGACGCGCCAGCGCTCCGCCGGCGATCGGCTGCATCATCGGCGTCTCGACTTCGAGATACCCGCGCGCGTTCAGGAAGCTGCGAATCGCCGCGAGCACCTTGCTGCGGACCTCGAACGTCCGCCGCGACTCCGGGTTGACGATGAGATCCAGGTACCGCTGACGATAGCGGATTTCCACGTCGCTCAGGCCGTGCCACTTCTCGGGAAGCGGGATGAAACATTTCACCAGGAACTCGAGCCCGGACGCGAAAATCGTCAGCTCGTTGGTCCGGGTCCGGAACAGCTTTCCTCGCACACCGATGTAATCGCCGAAATCGAGCAGCTTGAACACCGCAAAGTCCTTCTCGGACAGCGCGTCCTTCCGCACGTACACCTGGATCCGCGATCGCCCATCGGAAATCACCAGGAAGTTCGCCTTGCCGAAATTGCGAATCGCCAGAATCCGCCCCGCCGTCGTCGTTTCGACGGGGGAAGCTTCGAGTGCCTCCGCTGTGGCGTCCCCATGCCGCGCGACGAGCTCATCGACGGTGTGAGTCCGGGCGAACGTCCGCGGGTACGGATCGACACCCAGGCGCACGAGCTCGTCGAAATTCGCGCGGCGCTGTCGCAGCTGATCGGGTTCGCGGTCTTCGTCGGTCATGTGGATTTCTGTTCTGCCGGCACGGTCGCTGGAGGCGCGGACGCTGGTGATTCAAGAAAACGGAGCCGCGCCATGTCAGGCGGGCATCCAGGCCGCGCGGGGCGCCGGTCCCGTCATTGGCGCTGGAGCTCTTTCCGCACGGAATCGAGCACGCCATTGACGAACGGCACTGCCTCGTCTCCCGAATACGTGCGCGCGAGCTCGATGCCTTCGTTGATGACGACCCGGGCCGGCGTCTCCAACTCGGCCAGCAGCTCGTACACGGCCAGCCGCAGCACGATCCGATCGATCACCACCATCCGCTCGAGCCGCCAGTTCTGCGCGTGCGCGGTGATGATGGCGTCGATCTCGGGCAATCGCTCGATCGTGCCTCGCACGAGGCGGTTGGCGAACTGGCGCAGAGGCTCGTCGACGGAGCCGTCGGCATCGTGGACCGGCCAGTAGGTGACGATCGCTTCGTGCGCGCTCGCCCGGCCGATCTCCATCTGATACATCATCTGGAGCGCGGCTTCCCGCGCGCGGGTGCGACCCGAGTTGTCCACGCTGGTCATCGCTCGGTGCCGCCGGACTGCGCGGGCTTGAACCCGAACGGACGGGGCGTACCGGGCGGCTTCGCCGGCGGGCGCCCCAGCCGGCGAAAGAGCATCGCCATCTCGATTCCCGCCGCCGCGGCTTCCCAGCCCTTGTTGTCGCGCCCGGGGCCCGCGCGCTCCTCGGCCTGGGCGAGCGAGTCGGTCGTGAGCACCCCGAACGCGATCGGCACACCCGTCTGGCCGGCGGCGTCCATGATGCCCTGTGCGACAGCCGACGAAATGTATTCGAAGTGCGGCGTAGCCCCTCTGATGACGCAACCGAGCGTGATCACCGCGTCGAACCGGCCGGTGCCTGCGGCATACCGCGCGGCCTGTGGCAGCTCGAACGCGCCCGGCACGGCCATCTCCTCGATCTGCGTGGACGGAACGTCCGCCTCCGTCAGCGCCGCACGTGCGCCTTGCCGGAGCGCCTCGGTAATCGCCTCGTTGAACCGCGAGACCACAACCGCGAACCGGTAGCCCGCAGCCGACGGCAGCGCAGACGAGCACGACGTGGAGTCTGTGGGCCGCACCGCCTTACTTCCCCTTGAACTCGATGCGGCGCTTCTCGAGGAACGCCCGGGTGCCCTCCCGCATGTCCTCCGTCGTGGAGACGAGCCCGAACAACGTCGCCTCGAACGCCTGGGCCTCGGCAAACGGCATCTGCAGCCCCTTGTTGACGGCCTCGAGGATGTAGCGAAGCGCGATCGGCGCCTTCGCGGCCAGCGCCTGCGCCCACTTGCGCGCCTCCGCCATCAACTCCGCCGCCGGCACGACGCGATTCACGAGTCCGATTCGATGTGCCTCCGCGGCTGACACCTGATCGCCCGAGAGGAGAAGCTCCAGTGCCCGACCGCGGCCAACCAGCCTGGCCAGCCGCTGCGTCCCGCCATACCCGGGCATGAGCCCGAGATTGATCTCGGGCTGACCGAGCGCTGCCGTATCGGCCGCGATGCGGACGGTACACGCCATCGCAAGCTCGCATCCGCCGCCCAACGCATACCCATTGACGGCCGCAATCACCGGCTTACCCAGGTTCTCGACGAGGTCGAAGACGTGCTGGCCGCGGATGGCGAGCTCGCGGCCCGCAATGGCCGTCTGCACTGACACTTCGTTGATATCGGCCCCGGCGACGAATGCCTTCTCGCCCGCGCCGGTGACAATGACCGCCCTGATAGCGGCGTCGTGCCGCAGCGCCAGCGCGGCGCGTCGCAACTCGTCCAGCGTCTGCGTATTGAGGGCGTTGAGGACCCTCGGCCGGTTGATCGTGATCGTGGCGACGGCCGCGTCCCGATCGACCAGGAGGTTGTCGAAGTGTTCCAGCGTCATGTCCAGATACGTGCTGACGGCGAGGTGCGGCGATTACTGGCCTGTCCACTCGCGTGCAACGCGCCCGCATCAGTGGCGCCGGCGGGAACGTGCAGAAACCGCGAGTATATCCCACGCACGCGCGGCAACCCCGATGCCGATAGCGAACGCGGCGCCGACTGCATCGGCGAGCACGTCGAACCGGTCCGGAGTGCGGCCGGGCACGAACGCCTGGTGGAATTCGTCGGACACGCCATACAGCGTCGCGAGCGCCGCGGCCACGGCGGCACGGATCCAGGTGACCCCCGTCAGACGTCCGCCCGCCAGCGCGCGGAGCAGCACGGCGCCGAGAAGCCCATAGCCGACGGCGTGTCCCGACTTGTCGGAGATCCCCCCCGGCAGCGCTCCCAGGTTCGGAATGGACGAGGCGATGAAGATGACGGCCATCTGCAGGACCACGGGGCCCCACAGGAAGAGCGGCGATCGCAAGGCAGGAGGGCCGAGCGGCGCTCGGGTGTCGGGGTCGCTCACAAGGGAAGCGGGTACATCAGCCAGCCGAGCACGAATGCGACCGCCAGAAATCCGCCGAACATCATCGCGCCCGTCCGCAGCTGGGCACGGGGATCGTCACGCAGCAGGACGGCAAACACGAGCGACACGAAGAACGCGAACAGCGCCAGCAGCAGCAGATGACTGGTCATTTGCGTCCCATGCCGATGTCGAAGGCGTCGAGGACGACGAGAAAATTCAGGAGTCCGGCGACGATGAGGAAACAGTTGCCGTACTCGTACGTCACGGCCGTGACGGTACCTGCCCCGGCCTCCACCATCCGCGCCAGAACCCAGGGCGCCCCGGCGCCGAAGTTCGCGATCGCCGCCAGGCCGACGAGCGGCTCCGACACGTCGAACGGGAAGATCCGGCCGTGCATGAGCAGTCCCGCCAGAAACATCGCCGGGAGTGCGAGCAGGAAGATGACGCCCTTTTGCCGCCGCCCCATCCACAGGTGTCCCGCGCCCGGGACAGCCCACGCCGCCAGGCACAGCAGCACGAGCATGCCGGGCTCGGCGGCCCTCGCGCGCTGCTCGACGGCGCTCGATTTCATCGCCATATTCAAAGCATCATAACGCAACGCGTGGACCGCCGGGCGCCCCGTGGACGGCACTCACGTCAGCGGCCATGAGCCGGACGGCGAGCCTCTGCCCGCAACGTGCGCACGAAAATCCACCCCGCTGCGCCGCCGAGTGGAAGCGCCGACAGCATTCTGACCACATTCGTCGTATGCCACAGTCCGGCGAGCTCCATCCCGACCGTGAGGGCCGTCGGCAGCGCCGCAAGCAAGAGGATGCGACGCGAATCCCGCGGGATCGTGACCCGGCGGCGCTGCCCGGCGCAGGCGGCGAGCGATGACACGGCCGCGGACACGTAGAGGCCGATGCACCGCGCGCAGACGGGCAACTGCACTCCGGCCAGATAGAAGGACCGATCGGGTTTCTGATGACAGATCCGGCTCGATGCCTGGTACACGAGGACCGCTGCGGTCGATGCCCAACCGCCGCGGTGAACCGCCAGGGGGGCGGCAAGAAGCACGACGGTCCAGGTCACCGCACCCGCAGCGAGGATGGTGGCGAACCGGCTTTCCACCGGCAGATTGTACTCGGGAGCCGTGAGACGGCACGCCGACCGGCGGCCGTCAGCCCGATGAATCAGTCGTCAGCGCGTCGGCTGGGGCGTGGCGGCAGCGGTGTTGAGACTCTCGGCGGTATAGCCCATGCGGGCCCGCGGCCGGAACTCGGGGTGTTCGTTGACCTTGATGATGATGCGCCGGAACCGGCCGTCCAGCCGGCCGTTGGACGGTGCGTACCCGATCGAATACTGGTTCGCCAGCTCGTCGGAAATGCCCGCGTAGATACCGCGCAGGTCCTGAATGGTGTGCGGAAAGTACGATAGCGCCCCTGTCTCCTGCGCGAGCGACTTCATCGCGAAGTCCGACTCCGAAAAGTACCGACGCCCCGACTCGGCGCGCGCGACGGCGTACTGATTCTGCAGGCAAATCGTGTAAATGTTGATCCCGCTCTTCCTCGCCATCGCCAGCACGTCGTCGAATCCAATGACGCTCGAGGTGTCCTCGCCGTCAGTGAGCATCGCGATTGCCTGACGGCGGACGTCACCCGTCTGCTGGGCGGATCGGGCGAACTGCTTCAGCGCGACGTAGAGCGCGTTGTTGAGCGCGGTCGAGCCGTTCGCCTGCGCTCCGCGGACCGCGCGCTCCAGAAGGCTCCGATCCTCGGTCAGCTGCTGGACGATGTTGACGCGGTCGCCGAAGGTGACCACCGCGCCACGGTCCCCTTCGCGCAGGGTCGTCAGGAAGCCGGCCGCCGCATCGCGCACGACGTCCATCTTGTCGCTCATGCTGGCGCTCGTGTCGATGAGGAGGATGAGATCGATCGGCACTTCGCGCGCTTCGAAGAACTGAACGTGCTGGAGAACGCCGTCTTCGTACACGGCGAAATCGTCCTGCTTGAGCCCAGGGACCAGCCGCTTGCCGTCGCTGACCGTCACGTTCAGCGCCACCAAGCTCGCGCCGCTGCGAAAGACCGAACCGCCCTGTTCGGGAGGGGCCGGAGCGGGAGTCTGGGCGGCAAGGGGCATTACCAGAGTGAGGACGACGGCGCTTGCGGCGGTGAGGGCTTTCACATTTCCTCCTCTTCCGCTCAGTGCAAGGCCCGTTCCGCAGGGGCGATGGCAACTTTGCTCAGAGATCCAGCGGTCACGTGTCGCGCAGACGATCGACGACGGTAAGGAATTCCCTGCCGCGTCCGATCCGGCCGATTGCCGCCGCGGCTTACGGCAACGTCGCCGAGTGCCCGAAGTGCGTCTCGTAGCGTTCGAGAAATTCCGGCCAGGTAAACGCGTGGCTCTGCCCGCCCAGGTGTTCGAGTGCGTACGTGGCCGCCACGCTGCCCATCTGGGCACAGACGGTATAGCTCGCGCCCTGGGCCATGCCCTTCAGAAACCCTCCGCGGAACGCATCTCCCACACCGGTGGGGTCGACGATACGGTGAGGCGGCACCGCCGCCACGGTCGCCGCTCCATGGCGCTCGAGAATGGAACAGCCGTTTTCGCCGCGTGTGATGACGAGAGCCCCACTATGGGCGAGAACGGCCTCCTCGTCCAGCCCTGTTTTCTGGCGGATTAGTTCGAACTCGTAGTCGTTGCAGATGACAATGGTCGCCCCCATGAGGCCGTCCTTGAGCTCGTCGCCCGACATCCGGGCGCACTGCTGCCCGGGATCCCAGAGGTAGGGGATGCCGAGCACGCGGCATTCCTCCGCATACTGGAGCATCGCTCCAGGATCGTTGGGCGAGATGATCGCGAGCCCGCAATCCGGGACGTCGCGGAAGGACAGTTCACCGGCGTTCGCCATCGCGCCCGTGTAGAACGAGGCGATCTGGTTGCTGTCCACGTCCGTGCTGCAGAAGAACGAGGCCGTGAACCGGTCCGGAACCTGCTTCACGAGCGACGTGTCTACGCGGGCCGCCTCGAGCCAGTGCCGGTAGTCGCCGAAATCCTGCCCGGCCGTCGCCATGAGGCGCGGCCGTTCACCGAGCAGCGCCAGCGTATAGGCGATGTTCGGCGCGCAGCCGCCGCGACGCTTGTCCATCGTGTCCACGAGGAAGCTGAGGCTGACGCGCGACATGTGCTCGGGGAGGAAATGCTCCGTGAACTTCCCCGGAAAGGACATGAGGTAATCGAACGCGATCGAGCCGGTGACGACGATGTTCATTGGGGCTGGTTCGGGGTTCGGGGTTCGGGGTTCGGGGTTCGGGGTTCGGGGTTCCGGGTTCCGGGTTTGGGGTTCGCTAAACGTACTTGCCGACAAGCGGGGCCAGCTCGCGCTTGACGGCCTCCGGGATCGCATCGGGCCTGGTGATGATCGCGTGCTTCAACGCGGATGCACACTCGCACGTGCGATCGTGCGGCAGGCCCGATACCGCACCGGCGATGACCTGCTGCGCGGCGCGCGCGTTCTGCGTCAGGTTCCCAATGATCATGTCGACGGTCACCTGATCATGATCCGGATGCCAGCAGTCGTAATCGGTGACGAGCGCGATCGTGGAGTAGCAGATTTCGGCCTCGCGCGCCAGCTTCGCTTCCTGCAGGTTGGTCATCCCGATGACGTCCATGCCCCACGTGCGGTACAGCTGCGACTCCGCCAGGGTCGAGAACTGCGGCCCCTCCATGCACACGTAAGTGCCGCCCCGGTGGACGACGGGCCCAGGGGGATGAGTGGCGCTCTTCCGGTCCGCTCTGGCGAGCCCCGCGCCGAGCGCGGCGTCGTAGACGATGCCACTCAGCGCGCCGCAGAACGGGTGGGCGAACCCGACGTGCGCGACGAGGCCGCGGCCGAAGAACGTGGACACCCGCCCCTTCGTGCGGTCGAAGAACTGATCCGGAATCAGGAGATCGAGCGGCCGGTACTGCTCCTTCAGGCTGCCGACCGCGCTGGCCGAGAGGATGTATTCGACGCCGAGCGTCTTGAACCCGAAAATATTCGCCCGGAAGTTCAGCTCCGACGGCAGCAGCCGGTGGCCCGCGCCATGCCGCGCGAGAAATGCCACCCGCTTGCCGCCGAGCGTGCCGACGATGTACGGCGCGGAGGGGTCGCCGAACGGAGTCGCGATGGTGCGCTCTTCGCGGTCGGTCAGCTCCGCCATGTCGTACAAACCGCTACCGCCGATGATACCGATGCTGATCATGAAGGATTGTTGAGGGGCATGATACTTCACGCGACGCGCTCGACGCGTTTGCGCCCGTTCTCCTCCCTGATATACCCGGCCGAGACGTCAGGATCGTGCTCGAAGAAAATCAGGTATTCCCTGTCGATCGCTTCGCGCACGAATCGTCGTTTGAAGGCCAGGGTATCCATCGGATAGAGGTCGTATCCCATGATCCACGGTTCGTCCACGTGTGCCGCCGTCGGGATCAGGTCTGCGGCGAACACGGCTGTTCGGCCGCCCGACTCAATCATCACGATCTGATGGTGCATCGTATGGCCGCCCGTCCGTACCACGCGCACGCCGGCCATCACGGGAGCATCGCCGGGGAGCAGATCAAGGACTCCTGCCTCGGCGAGCGGGACGAAGTTCTCGTGGAGATAGCTGGCGCGGTTCCGCTCGTGCGGATGGGTCGCATCCTCCCACTCCCCCGTGCGCACCACGTAGCGAGCGCCGGGAAAGCTCGGGACGAAGCCGCCCTGACCGTCAGCGCGCGTAAAGCCGCCGGCATGATCGAAGTGCAGGTGCGAGGCGAGCACGATGTCGATTTCCGTCACTGCGACGCCGGCCTCCGTGAGCGAGTGATCGAGATCACGGGTGCGATCGATCCCGTAGATTTCGGCGCTCTTCGCATCCATCTTCCGGCCAATCCCCGCGTCGATGATCATCGTGCGCTCGCCGCGCACGAGAAGCGGCCTGACGCCGAGCAGGATACGGTTCCTCTCGTCCGCCGGCGCCCGTCGCTCCCACAGGGGCTTGGGGACCACGCCGAACATGGCCCCTCCGTCCAGTCGAAAGAAGCCGTCGAAGAGCGGCGTCAGTTCAAAGGCGCCGAAGTTCACGTGCGGGCCTGGATCAGTTCGACGAGCACGCCGTGGGTGCTCGACGGATGGATGAAGGCAACGAGCGCCCCATGGGCGCCGGCCCGCGGCGCCTCGTCGATCAGCCGCACGCCACGTGCCCTGAGCTGCGCGAGCGCCGAGAGCAGGTCCGGCACGCGCAGCGCAATGTGGTGAATGCCCGGGCCGCGCCTGGCCACATACCGGGCAATAGGCGAATCCTGGGCGGAGGCTTCGAGCAGCTCCAGCGCAACACCCGGCGCACCAGGCTCCGCGCCGTCCGGGCGGACGAACTGTGCGCGGACCCGCTGCGACGGCACCTCCTCCGGGATCTCCACCTCGAGTCCGAGCTGGTCCCGATAGAAGGCGAGCGCCTCCGACAGACTGCCTACCGCGATGCCGATGTGGTCAATCGTGCATTTCATCTGGATCAGCGAAGTATGCGGGCCAGTATCTGCTCTACGGCCGTGTACGGATCGAGCTCGCGCACGGCGATTCGGTCCAGCAGCGCGTCGAGCTCTCCCTCGGCGAGCACGTGCTCTTCGACGTGGCGGAGGAAACGGCCGGCCAGCAGTCCCCGCAGCCGGAAGGCCGCACGCGCGCGGCGGCGGGTTTCCTGCGTCGGCTGCGAGTGGACGCGGAACCGTTCGACGATCTCGAGAAGTTCGGCGACGCCTTTGCCGGCGGTGGCTTCGGTCATGATGATCGGAGGGCGCCAGTCGCCCGCGCCGTACGTCTGCAGCGACAGGAGCGCTTCGAGCGAGGCGGCGGCACGATCGGCCCCCTCACGGTCTGCCTTGTTCACGACGAAGATGTCGGCAATCTCCATGATGCCGGCCTTCAACGCCTGCACGTCGTCTCCCGAACCCGGCACCACCGTCACGATGGAGACGTCGGCCGTCCGGACGATTTCGATTTCGTCCTGCCCCACCCCGACGGTCTCTATAAGGACGATGTCCTTGCCTGAGGCGTCGAGCACGAGGGCCGCATCGCTCGTCGCACGGGCCAGGCCCCCGAGATGGCCGCGTGTCGCCATGCTGCGGATGAAGACACCCGCGTCGTTCGCGTGCGCCTGCATGCGGACGCGGTCGCCGAGGAGCGCGCCGCCGGTGAACGGGCTCGTCGGATCGATGGCGACAATCCCGACCGAGCGGTTCGCGGCTCTCAACTCCGTCGTCATCCGATCGACCAGCGTGCTCTTGCCCGCCCCCGGCGGCCCCGTGACGCCAATCAGGTACGCGCGCCCGGTCCTCGCGAAGACCTGCTGGATGAGCGCCGCTCCAGAGGGGCCCTCGTCTTCGACGAGCGAGATCGCCCGGGCCACCGCACGCGCGTCGCCGGCGAGGACACGTTCCGACAGGCTGGCCGCGCTCACGGTGCTTCGATCACTGGTTCAGGAGCTGGCGGGCGATGACCAGCCGCTGGATCTCGCTGGTCCCCTCGCCGATCGTGAGGAGCTTCACGTCCCGAAAGTACTTCTCCGCCGGATAGTCCTTCACGAAGCCATAGCCGCCGTGGATCTGGACGCAGTCGTCGGCAGCCTTCACGGCGATCTCGCTCGCGAAGAGCTTTGCCATGGCGGATTCCCGCGTCATCCGCTGGCCGCGATCCTTCAGGTACGCAGCGCGATACGTCAGCAGCCGCGCAGCCTCGATGCGCGTCGCGTTGTCGGCAAGCTTCCACTGGATCGCCTGGAACGCGGCGATCGGCTGGCCAAACTGCCTCCGCTCCTTTGCGTAGTTTCTCGCAGCCTCGTACGCGCCCTGCGCGAGCCCTACCGAGAGCGCCGCAATCCCGATCCGGCCCGCATCGAGCACCTGCAGCGTGTTGATGAACCCCTCCCCTTCGGCGCCCAGCCGGTCGGCGGCGGGGATCCGGCAGTCGACGAAAATCACCTCGCTCGTATCGCTCGCGCGCATGCCGAGCTTGTTCTCTTTCTTGCCCGCGCTCATGCCAGGCGTGCCGTGCTCGACGATGAACGCCGAGATCCCGCGGTGCCCCTTCGCCCGATCAGTGACGGCAACGACGACCATGACCCCGCCGATGCTGCCGTGGGTGATGAAGTTCTTGGACCCGTTGAGGCGCCAGCCGTCGCCGTCCCGCACGGCCGTGCTCTTCATCCCGGCTGCGTCGCTCCCTGCGCCCGCTTCCGTCAGGCCCCACGCGCCCAGTACTTCGCCACGGACGAGTGGCGGGAGATATCGGGCCTTCTGCGCCTCTGTGCCGAACATCGCGATGTGCGACGAGCACAATCCGTTGTGCGCCGCGACCGAGAGCGAAATCGCCGGACAGACGCGGGCGAGCTCCTCGATGCAGATGCAGTAATCCACGGCGGACATGCCCGCACCGCCGTATTCCTCGGCGAACTGGATGCCCATCAGCCCGAGGTCCGCGAGTCTGGGGAGCAGATCCATCGGGAAATGCTGCGCCTCGTCCCATTCCATGACGTGCGGGCGCATCTCCGTTTCGGCGAACTCGCGCACGGACGCGCGCAGCAGGTTCTGATCGTCGGAGAGACGCAAGTCCACGGAAGAAATGTACTGCATTTCGCGAGGCCGCGCCGCCGAAGCGGCGAGCTACGTACCGGACGTAGTGCGCGGCTTCCGGAAGGACCGCGGGGCTTCAGCCCGCCGCGCCAGCGCAGCTAAACCTGCGCTCTACGTAGTGGCGCCGCGCAGCTGAAACTGCGCGCTACATACCCGACGTGGCGCCGGGCTCGGGACAAACGCGCTATGCTGACGCCATGCCACGCATCCCTGCGCTCGCCGTCGCCCTGCTCGTCGCGGCAGCCGTGTTCGTTCCCGCCGAGGCGTCCGCCGACGTGACGGCGTTTCTGGGCGCGAACGTGACGCCGACGACGCGCACGGTCAAGGGGGTTGCCGCCGGGGTCGGCCTGCTCATCGTCGGGTTCGAAGTCGAGTACGCCGACACGATGGAACAGGCGACCAAGGCCGCGCCCCAGCTGCGGACGTTCATGCTGAACGGGTTGGCGCAGACGCCGTTCCCGATCGCAGGCCTGCAGTTTTACGCGACCGCGGGCGCGGGGGCGTTCCGAGAGACGCTCGGGACGTTTTCCGAGAGCAACGTGGGTGTGAACGTGGGAGGCGGGGTGAAGATGTCGCTGGCCGGACCGCTTCGGCTCAGGCTGGACTACCGTGTGTATACGCTGCGGGGGACGCCGGTGTATCCGCGGCCACAGCGGTTCTACGCCGGGCTGAATCTCAAGTTCTGAGCTATCAGCTACCAGCCATCAGCTCACAGCCTCGCTCGTCCCGACGACTGGCAAAGCTGAAAGCTGACAGCTGAAACCTGATAGCTGCACCCTAACTCCCGAGCGGCGTCAGGCTCAGTTTGCTGAGTCCTGCCGCAAACGCCGCAGCGTAGCGCTTCCACATTTCGGCGGTCTCTGGAGCGCGCAGCTGGTCGGGCGTCATGGTCTTCTGCAGCATCGCAAAGAGCTCATATTCCGAGTTTGGAACGGCGGGGTCCATCGTCACGACGTACAGCACGTTCTGCGCGAACGGCTCGCTGGACTTGTATACCTTCAGGCCGGCTGCCTGCTGTTTGAGCGTCGCATCCTGGGTGCTGGCCAGCCCGGTCTTGAGCTTGCCCATCATTTCCTCGAAGACGGCGGTCTGATCGGGCTTGATCTGGACGAGGAGCAGGCCCGCCGGGGTGGTGAACGCCAGCTTCGGCGCTGCGGGCGCCGGCGCCTCACCGGTCTGCCCGGCCGCGGCAGGCTGCTGACCCGTCGCGGGCTGCTGACCGGTGGCCGGCGGCTGGCCGGCGGCCGGCGGCTGGCCGGCGGCCGGCGGCTGGCCCGCGGCCGGCTGCTGGGCGGGCGCGGCGGCCTGCGCGAAGCACAGGGCAGGGGCGAGGATCGCAGCGAGTGCAACATTCATCGTGACGAAGGGGCGACGCATTCAATCTCCTCCTTAAATCCAAAGCCACCGGCTCCGGATCCCACAGCCAACAGGCCTGGTCCCACAGCCACGGGACAAGCGCCCACTTTACCGTACAGTTCGCCGGCCTGCCTAGAAGAAGGCTCGGCGGAGCACCCGGCGCAGCGTCGATCGGCCCTCGGGGCCTAAAGGAACGCCGCCATGACCTCATTTGCCAGAAGCATGCCCTCGCGCGTCAGTCGCAGAATTCCCGGCGTGTGCACCACGAGCCCAGCCTCGACGAACGGCTGCAGCGCCGCCCCGTACTTGGCCCATACGTCGGTGTCATACCTGGCGCCAACGCGCTCGAGGTCGAGCCCTTCGTTCAAACGGAGTCCCGTAAAGAGAGCCTCCTCCATCCTGACCTGTCGCTCGAGTTCGCGGCGCTCCACGGCCGTCGGCTCTCCAATCGTCACTCGCCGGATGTAGTCCTCCGTCGACGCGACATTCTTCCACCGCGCGCCGCCAAAGGTGGAGTGCGCCCCGCACCCGAAGCCCACCCACTCGCCGTCCTGCCAGTACTTCAAATTGTGGCGCGACGCGAAGCCCGGTCTCGCGACGTTGGAGATCTCGTACTGCTGGTATCCGGCATCCTCGAGCCGCTTCATGCTCCAGAGGTACATCTCCGCCGCGTCGTCGTCGGGTGCGAGCGACCATCCCGCCCGGGCCATTTCCTCTTTCAGCGGGGCGTTCGGGTAGAGCTCCAGCAGATACAGGGACGCATGTGCCGGCCTGACGTCAATCAGCGCTTCGACACTCTCGCGCCAGTCGCTGGCGCTCTGCTGCGGCAGCCACATCATCAGGTCGAGGCTGAGATTGTCGAACCCGGCGGCTCGGGCCTCCGCGACGGCCTCGCGAGCACGATCGACCGAATGCATTCGCCCGAGCCGCTGCAGTTCCGAGTCGCGGAAGGACTGCACGCCGAAACTGACGCGATTGATTCCCGCCTCGCGAAATCCGGCCATCCTGCTGGGCGTCGACGTCTCCGGATTCGTCTCGAGCGTCACCTCGGCGTCGGCCGTCACGTCGAACGTGTCACGGCAGGCGCGAAGCAGACGTGCAATCTCGGCGGGATCGAGAAGGGACGGCGTTCCTCCCCCAAAGAAAATGGTATCGGCCACGGCCGGTGAACCATTGGAGCCCCAGCTCCGGATCTCCTGCTCGAGCGCGGCGACATACCGGTCCTTCAGCCCCGGCTCGAACAGACCGCGATTGAAGTTGCAGTAGTTGCAGATGGACGCGCAGAAGGGAATGTGGAGATAGAGACCGAGCGGCATCACGACCAGCTTACGATCCGGCCTTCCCGCCTGACCAGCCGAGGTCGGCTTTTCCGTCGTGTGGCTTGAGCTGCGCGCGCACAGGCCCCTTCGCCCTGGCCGGCAGGGTTCGGCGGGCGCTCCCGGCGCGCTTCCACAGCATGACCAGGTCGTCGACACCGCCGTTCGGCGGAAGGTGACGGTAATCCGCGCCGTCGTACTCGAGGAAGTCGCACATCTCGTGCAGCCGGGAATGAATCCGGAATCCAATGCGCGCCTTCAGGCAATCCGGATCGCCGTCGTCGGGCGTGTCTTCGTAGTTCGAGGTGAAGATGGTGTGCCGTCGCTCGTTGTACCGCGTGTTGACGATCAGGTTCATCGTCTCTTCCACCCACTCGGACGTCTTCTCCGAGCCGATGTCGTCGAGCACCAGGATGTCGGCCTCCATGACGGGGCGCAGAATATCCATCTCCGCGGTGCGCACGAGCGGATTGTAGGTGCTGCGAATGACACGCAGGAGATCGCGGACGTCGTAGAACAGGCCGCGCGCGCCCTTGTCGAGAATGACACTGCGCAGAACCGAGACCGCCAGGTGCGTCTTGCCGATTCCGGGCGGGCCGATGAGGCAGAGGCTCTTGCGCGGTTCGGGAAAGTGCTCGGCAAAGCGCCGGGCCATCTTGACGGCGCCGAGAAGCTTTTCGTTCGGATAGGTGACGAACGTCTCGAGATCGCAGCGACGGTAGCGCGGCGGAATACGCGCCTCCTCGAGCAGCCTCGTGGTCAGCCCTGCGCGCCAGCAGTCGCAGCGAACGACCCGGCGCGCAGCGCCCTCGTCAACAGGCTTCCATCCGGTATCGTCGCAGAGTTGACAGGGCATGTGGAGGGAAGGGGGATTGTAACTCAGTTCAGATACGAACGGAGCTCGCCCGCGCGCTTCGATTTGCGTACCTTGTCTTTCGCACGCGATTCGATCTGCCGGATCCGCTCGCGCGTCAGGCCGAGGATCTCGCCGACTTCCTGGAGCGTGCGCGGATCGCCGTCACGATCGAGGCCGTACCGCAGTTCGAGGACTTCGCGCTCGCGCCCGTCGAGCTCGCCGAGCGCATGGCGCACGCGCGCGTGAAGCCGCCGGTGGATGAGCGCGTCTTCCGCAGGCGGAACGCTCGCCTGCTCCAGCATCTCTCCGAGCTCCGGCGCATCCTCTCCGCTCGCGATGGGGTCGCTCAGCGACACGTCGCGATCGCCGATTCGCATCAGCGTTTCGACCTCGCCCTCGGACAGGTCGAGACCCTCCGCGATCTCGGTGGCCGTCGGCGAGCGTTGCAGTTCTTCGGTCAGCACGGCCACTTCGCGGCCGAACCGCGCCGCGACAGACGAGAGCTTCTGCGGCAGCGTGAAGGCGCGGGTCTGTCCGGAGAGCGCGTGCGTCACCGCCTGGCGGACCCACCACACGGCATAGGTGATGAACTTGACGTTGCGCGCCGGGTCGAACCGGCGGGCGGCCTCCATCAGACCCAGGTTGCCTTCGTGAATGAGATCGAGGAAGGGAACGCCAAGGCCACGATACCGCTTGACGTAACTGACGACGAAGCGCAGGTTGCCTTCGACAAGCCGGCGGAGAGCTGCCTCGTCGCCGTGCTTCTGGATGCGCTCGGCGAGCGTGTGCTCTTCCTCCGGCGTCAGACGCGGCAGCTTCGCGATGCCGCGAAGGTACGCCTGGAGCGCGCCACTTTCGTCGTCGGCACCGCGCATGCCCTGATTGTACGACGGCGGCTACGCTTTGCGGCGCGGCTCCTCGACGTCCTCAGGTTCGACGGGGCGCTCGGTCTGAGTCTGCGGCGCGGACGCGCGGACGAGGTCAGTCGGCGAGGACTTGACGAGCGCGGTACTGAGCCGCTGTTCCCAGTCCCCAATCCCGCGCGAGAGCTCGTGCTTCACGTACTCGATGAACTCGTTGACCTCGTGCTGCATCGCTTCGATCTTGCGGCGCATGTTCAGGATGATCTCGACGCCGGCGAGATTCACGCCGAGGTCACGGGTCAGCGAGAGGATGGTCTCGAGCTGTTCGAGGTCTTCCTCGGAATAGAGCCGCGTGTTCCCCTCGGTCCGGGAGGGTTTGAGCAGTCCTTCGCGCTCGTACAAGCGCAACGTCTGCGGGTGGATGTTGTACTTCTGCGCCACCGCACTGATCATGTAATAGGCCTTGCCGGAGCGCTTGGCGGTCATACCTGGAGATCTCTTCTGACGTCTTCCGTGTTCAGCCGGCCGAACTCGCGCATCAATTCCTTCGAGCGCTCATCGACGAACGCCGGCAGCACGACTTTGACTTCCACGATCAGGTCACCGCGTCCGCCCGACCGGGCAGGGGCCCCGCGCCCGCTGATTCTGAAGCGCTGACCGGCTTGCGTCCCGGGAGGCACCTTCAGGCTCACGTTCCCGTCGAGCGTCGGCACGCTGATGCGCGCGCCCAGCATCGCTTCGTGCACTGCGACAGGGACGAGGATCACGAGGTCGTCGCCTTCCCGGCGAATCAGCGCGTGCGGCTGCACCGCGACGTCCACGTACAAATCGCCCGTGCGGCCTCGCCGATGGCCCGCGTGCCCTTTCTCCGGAACCCGCAATCGCGCCCCGTCCGCGACACCAGGCGGCACGGTGACCGGGACGGCCTCGCTGCGGACCACCCGTCCCCGACCGCCGCACACTTCGCAACCAACCTCTCGCTGCCGGCCGGTGCCGCCGCACGGGCCACATGCCTTGGCGAACACCATGTGGCCACGCGCCCACCGCACCTTTCCGGTGGCCTGGCAGTGCGGACACCGCCCTTCGCGCATCCGGATCCGTCCAGAACCGTTGCACACCTGGCATTCGACCTGTCGGGTCACGATGATCTGTCGCTCGCTGCCTCGAATCGACTCCTCGAACGACACCGTCAACGCCGCGTGAAGATCCGCGCCGCGCTCGGGCTGCCCTTTCTCCGCTTCGGGCGGGTGGAGCACTTCAGCGAACAGTTCGCTGAAGGTCGCCGCCTCGGAGCCCTGCGCCGCGAACGAAAAATCGAAGCCGGCGAACTCGAACGCCCCCGGCCTGCCGGTCGGCGCCGAACGGCCCCCGGCTGCGTCGTACTGCCGCCGCCGGTCCGGATCGTTCAGCGTCTCGTACGCTTCCGCGATCCGGGCGAACATGGCCTCGGCCGCGCGGTCACCCGGGTTGATGCCCGGGTGGTACCGCCGCGCCAGCCGCCGATACGCCCGCTTGATCTCGGCCGGGCTCGCGCCCGGCTCGAGGCCGAGAATGACGTAATAATCCACGCGTTATTTC
>JBBWZJ010000207.1:0-28162 GCA_039648985.1 Acidobacteriota bacterium
ATCGGGGTTCGCTCCCCGTATGCAGCCCCCCTCCTCGACCGTGTCGAGATCCTCGGCCGATCCCAGCCCCTTCGCGACCGCCCAGGCCGCCCCGGTTTCGAGCACCTGCCGCAGCTCCTTCCCGGTCACTTTCAGATCGGTGCGGTGCGCGCCGACACCGGTCGGCACGTTCTTGTACATGTGGGTCACCACGGCCTCGACGCGGGGCGCGATCTCGGCGCGGCTCAGCGACGAGCGCAGCAGGCGCACGCCGCAGTTGATGTCATAGCCCACCCCGCCGGGGGACACCACCCCGTCGGTGTCGTCCATGGCGGCGACGCCGCCGATCGGAAACCCGTAGCCCCAGTGAATGTCGGGCATCGCGATCGAGGCGCCGACAATCCCCGGGAGATGCGCGACGTTGCGCACCTGCTGCAGGCTCTCGTCGCCGCGAATGTCCCGCATCAGCGACTCGTCCGCGTAGACGATGCCGTCAACGCGCATGCCCTCCGTCTTGGGGAGCCGCCATCGATACGAATCGAGTTGTTCGAGGGGGAACGGCATTGTTACCTCGAGCTTTCAGACTTCAGCTCTCAGCTTCAGTTGAACGTCCACTCATCACGGTCTTCACGGACGTCTGACTCACATGTCCCTGCGACGGAAGAGGCGAGCCTTGAGAGTTGGCGACGCATCGCCTGACACCCTAGCCGCGGTCAATCACGGCTGGCTGTCGAGAACTGCCCCTTACTGCTCGGCGCTGACAGCTCCGAACTGTTGTCTGACAGCTGAGAGCCGTTGATCAGATATCGAACACCACATCCGTCTTCCACGCTCTGGCGTCACGTACGATGTTCAGCCGGTGGTAAGTAATCCCTTTGACCAGCACTTTGATGTGGTGGCGCAATGGGTCGAAGGAGTCTCCATGGACCACGGCCTCGAGGGTCCAGCCCTCGGCGGACTCCGCGAGCTCGACCTCTGCCTCCGCCACCAGCACTTTCTGTACCTCAAAGCGGTAGAGCAGCTCGCTCAGCCATTCGATCATGAGCTCGTCGAGGCTGGCCGCGGTGAGCTGGACCGGGTGTGGAACGGCGGCGCGTACTTGGGCGAAATCCGTCAGGATCTCGGTCAGCGCCCGGGCCGCTTCACGGAAGAGCCCAGCCGCGGTCTCGGCCTCGAGCGATACCGCCACGTCGCCCGTATGATCGAAGAAGACATGTCCCACGGCCGCTCCAGAAACTATACGTAGAGCTTGGTCGTCTTAACTCAAAGCCGGCTTGTATACTCAACAGATGGCGTTGCCCGTTCCTGAAATCCAACAGGCGTTGCAGAAGGACGGCATCGACGGCTGGCTCCTGTACGACTTCCACGGGTCGAATCCAATCGCCACGCGGCTCACCGGGCTCGATGCCTCCAGCAAGATGGCGACCCGGCGCTGGTATTACCTGGTGCCGGCAGTCGGGGCGCCCCGGGGTCTGGTCCACGCCATCGAGCGTCACAATCTCGACGGACTGCCGGGCGAAAAGCGGCCCTACGCGGGTCGTGAAGAGCTCACGGCCGGTCTGCGGGATCTGCTCTCAGGGATCCGGCGGGTCGCGATGGAATACTCCCCGGGGAACGCCATTCCTTATATTTCCAAGGTCGACGCCGGCACAGTCGAAGCCGTTCGCGATCTCGGCGTGGACGTGGTGTCGTCGGGGGACCTCGTCCAGCGGTTCGAAGCGGTCTGGACGCCCGAGGGACTGGCCACGCACCGCGCCGCGTCGGAGCGGCTCTACCGTATCAAGGATCGCGCCTTCGAGCTCGTGAACGATCGGCTTCGCTCACGACGGTCGATCGATGAATACGAAGTGCAGCAGGCGATGCTGGGGTGGTTTGCCGAGGAGGGGCTCACGTCGGACGACGCTCCGTGCGTGGCGGCGCAGGAAAATGCGGGCAACCCGCATTATCAGCCGACAAGGACGACGCACCGGCGGATCGGGTCGGACGAGATGCTCCTGCTGGATCTCTGGGGCAAGCTGCCCCAGTCCGGCGCAGTCTTTGCTGACATCACCTGGATGGGGTTTACCGGCGCGAATGTGCCGGAGCAGTACACCCGGGTGTTTGCTGCCGCGCGGGACGGTCGCGATGCCGCGGTCGAGCTCGTCCGCAGCGCCGCGCGCAGCGGCCGCGAGCTCCGGGGGTTCGAGGTCGACCGCGCGGCGCGCGAAGTGATCGAGCGCGCCGGTTTCGGCCCGCAGTTCATCCACCGCACGGGCCACAGCCTCGGGCAGAACGTCCACGGCAACGGGGTCCACATGGACGACTACGAGACGCACGACGAGCGGCGGCTCCTTCCGGGCACCGGGTTCACCATCGAACCCGGCATCTACAGCGCGCAGTTCGGCGTCCGGACCGAGATCAATATGTTCGTCGGAGATCACGAGGCGACCGTGACCGGACCGATGCAGACCGAGATCGTCACGCTGGCGTGACGTCAGCAAATTGGGGACACTCATCCTGACCGTAAGCCGTTGAAAATGGAATCCGCCTGCGACGCCGGCGTTCACATCAGCAACTCAGCGAAAAGTCGAGTGTCCCCATTCTTGGGTGAAGCCAACTCACGGAGAACTTAAATGTCCACGCGCAAGACCTCGGTTTTTTACGCTGTCCTCATCGCGATCGCGTCGATCGCCGTCGGGATGGTGATCGCCTCCCGCCTCGATCTCACGCCGGCGTCGTCTGCGCAGGCGGTCTCGATGCCACCGATGAACAGTGCCCCGCTGTCGGGCGCAATTGACGCGACGACGTTCCGGAACATTGCGAAGACGCAGATTCCGACGGTCGTCAACATCCGGACCGAGTCGCGCCAGCGCACGCAGGACCTGACCGAGTTCTTCGGCGGTGGAGGCGGCGGGGGCGGCGAAGACCTCCTGCGCCGGTTCTTCGGCGGCGGCGGCCAGCCGGCCCCGAACTCGCCGCAGGATGGGCGACGGTCGCCGCGCGGACGGCAGAGCCCCCAGGATCAGCTGACAGCCGGGGCGGGCACAGGCTTCGTCATCGACAAAGCTGGCTTCGTCCTCACCAACAACCACGTCGTCGAGGGCGCCGACAAGATCACGGTCTCGTTCGTCGGGGCGGCGCGCAACGAAGAGTACGCGGCCAAGGTCGTCGGCCATGACGCGCTGACCGACAGCGCGCTCCTCCAGCTCACCGAGATGCCGCCGCAGCCCCTCCAGGAGGCGAAGTTCGGCGACTCCTCCCAGATGCAGCAGGGCGACTGGGTGATGGCAATCGGGAATCCCTTCGGTCTCGGACACACCGTCACGGTCGGCGTCATCTCAGCGCTCAACCGTCCTTTCGGCGGCGTCGCGCAGCGCGAGCAGAACATGCTCCAGACCGACGCCGCGATCAACCCGGGAAATTCCGGGGGCCCCCTCTTGAACGTGCGGGGCGAGGTCGTCGGCATCAACACCGCCATCTACACCGACGCGCAGCGCTCGGCGAACATCGGTATCGGATTCGCGACCCCGATCAACACCATCCGCGATCTGCTCCCGCAGCTGCGGACCGGGAAGATCTCGCGCGGGGTCATCGGCGTGCAGGTGAGCCGGGATCCCCTCACCAAGGAGACCGCAAAGGCACTGGGCCTGCCGAACACGAACGGCGCGGTGATCTCCAGCGTCAAGCCTGAGGGCCCGGCAGGCAAGGCCGGAATCATGCGCGGGGACGTCATCGTCGAGTACAACGGACATCCCGTGACCGACAGCGACAGCCTTGTCGCCCTGGTCGTCGCGACGAAGCCGGGCACGACCGTGCCGATCACCATTTACCGCGACAACCAGCGCAAGTCGCTCAACATCACTCCGGACGAGCTCGATCTCGAAGCCGAAGCGGAGTCGGCGGGACGACGGCCCAACGGCGGTGATGCGCGCCCCGAGCCTCCGACAGCGACCGACTTCGGCATGCAGCTCGAGGCCATCAATCCTGAAATCGCGCGCGGGGCCGAGCTTCCGCGGGGGCGAGGCGGCGCGATTGTGGCGGACGTGGACCGCGGCAGCGCGGCGGCCCGGGCCGGCGTGCAGCCGAACGACATCATCCTCGAGGTCAACCGTCAGCCAGTCACGACGCTGACGCAGGTCACCAAGGCGCTGCAGAACGCGCCCGCGGGTGCGCCTGTGTTCCTGGTTGTCTGGCGCGACGGACAGGAGCTCTTCATCACGATGAGCAAGCGCTAGCATTCAACGGCGGGGGCCGGGCGCCCCTCGATTCAATCGCAAGGGCCAGTGGACACCATCCACTGGCTCTTTTTTTACGTCGACGGCCCGACGAGCCGCCGTCGAGCGTTGGCGATCGGGCTTGCCGCGCGGCTCGAGACGGGACATGATCGTTCCCCCGCGGCGCGGTGTCTCAGCGGCACCCACGCGGGTGATGCGGGGCTTGGGCGGTTCGATGAACGCGATGGTATTTGCGAAGAAGCTCCGAGCGCCTCGCCTGAGTGGGACGACAGCAGGACGGCGCTGCTGGTGACGGCGAGACGCGGAGTTCCGCTGTACGGGCTGGCAGGAGCCGTGATCATGGCGGTCTCGGAAGCCGCAATGCTGGCGCGCATCGAGCCGTTCTATCACTGGCACACGCCGATCGCGTGGACCGGCTACATCCTGTTCGTGGACGCGCTCGTCTGGAAGCGCCGGGGCACGTCGTGGCTGCGGAGCAGCCCGGCCGAACTGCTGTTCCTCGCGTGTGCGTCGGTTCCGCTGTGGGTGGTCTTCGAGGTGTACAACAAGTACAGCCTCCGGAACTGGTACTACGTGGGGCTGACCGATAATCTGCCGCTCCGCTATGCCGGATACATCTGGGCCTTCGCCACGATCTCGCCTGCAATCTTCGAAACCGCGGATCTCGTGTCGGCACTCAGGGACCGGCGCGCGCCACTCGACCGGGCGGATCCGCTCGTGCCGCAGCCGCTCGGCGTGGCCGGATGGCTCTCGGTCGCGATGGGAGCCGTGATGCTCATCGTGCCGATCCTCCTCCGTTCGCGCCCGATCGCCGCGTATCTGGCGGCGCCCGTGTGGATTGGATTCATCCTGCTGCTGGACCCTCTCAATGCGCGCGCGGGCGCCGAATCGATTCTGGGCGACTGGCGGAGGCGCCGTTCGGGCCGTCTCGTCAACCTGCTGGCGTCCGGCGTGATCTGCGGATTCCTGTGGGAGTTCTGGAACTACTGGGGCGGCAGCAAGTGGTTCTACAACGTGCCGATACTCCCGGACGTGAAGATCTTCGAGATGCCAATCCTGGGGTTTGGCGGCTTCCCGCCGTTTGCTGTGGAGTGTTTCGTCATGTATGTGGCAGTCCGGCGGTGGCTCTGGCGCCCGGCGTCCAGGCCGGTCGGTATCTGATCGTGGTGCCGCCGTCGCGGATTGTGTTCGAGGATGAAGAGCCCATGGTCATGAACAGCCCCCCGCTCGAGCGCGAGATCAAGCTGCGCTTCACGTCTGCCGAGGAGGCCCGCGCCGCGATCGTGGCGCTCGGCGCGACCCCTCTGCTGGGCCGCCGCCTCCAGGAGGACATGCTCCTCGACACCCCGGCAGGGCTGTTGCGGGAGAAGCGGTCGGCCCTCAGGATCCGGACTGAAAACGGCAAGAGCCGCATCACGCTCAAAGGCCCGGTCCAGGTTTCGACCATGAAGGTGCGGGAAGAGCACGAGACGGTGGTGGGCGACGGTCACGTGCTCCTGCGCGTCTTCGAGGAGCTCGGCCTCGTCGTGTGGTTCCGCTATGAGAAGTACCGCGAAGAGTTCTCGCACGAGGACGTGATCATTGCAATCGACGAGACGCCCGTCGGCGTGTACGTGGAGATCGAGGGCAGCGAGCGCGGGATCGACGCCGCCGCGGCCGCCCTGGGCCGCACGGCGGCGGATTACATCGTGGATTCGTATCGCGGACTGTTCCTGCAGGAGCGGGAGCGACGCGGTTCGCCGGCCGCGGACATGGTGTTCGACAGCCCCGCATGAGCGCACCCCGGGCGCTCGTTCTCACGGCGGGTCTTGGCAGCCGTCTCCGGCCGCTCACCTACGTGCGCGCCAAGGCCGCTGTCCCAGTCAACGGAGAAACCCTGGCGCGGCGCGTGGTGCGCTGGCTCGTCTCTCAGGGCGTCACCGACCTCGTGCTCAATCTGCATCATCGCCCGGAGAGCATTACCGGATCCGTCGGAGATGGCGCCGATTTGGGGGCACGCGTGCGCTATTCATGGGAGCAGCCGCTCCTCGGTTCGGGCGGCGGCCCCCGGCATGCGCTGCCGCTGCTCGTCGACGGATTCGGGCCAGCCAAGCCCGGACCCCAGATCCAGAGTCCGGAGTCACGTGTCTCGAATCCCGGGTCGCAAGTGTATTTCATCGTGAACGGCGACACGCTGACGAATGTGAACCTCACGGCGCTCCACCAGCGCCATGCGCGCAGCGGCGCGCGCGTCACCATGGCCCTGATCGCCAATCCACGCCCCGAGAAGTACGGCGGCGTTGTCGTCAATGCGTCGGCCGTCGTGACGGGCTTCACCCGACCCGGAGCGGTGCGCGAGAACTACCACTTCGTCGGCGTCCAGTGCGTGGACGCGAGCGTGTTCGCGGCCCTGCCCGATGGTGTGCCGGCGGAATCCGTCAACGGGGTGTACAAGGATCTCCTCGCAAGCGCGCCCGGGTCAGTCGCGGCGTTCGTCTCGAATGCCCGTTTTCAGGACATCGGCACGCCCGCCGACTACCTGCGCACCTCGATCCAGCTCGCCGCAGTGGAAGGCGATCACATGGCCTCCTCGCAGAACGTGCAGGTGGCACCGTCGGCGGTCGTACGCGGAACGGCTGTGTGGGATGATGTGGTGATCGGCGCCGATTCGACGCTCGTGGACTGCATCGTCGCAGACGGCGCCCGCATTCCGCCGCACGTGCGGTACGAGCGGTGCGCCATCGTGCCAGCGGGGGGCCGAGCAGCCGGCGCGGGCGAGCAGATCGCGGGCGAACTGCTGATCGTGCCTTTCGACTGACAACCAGCCACCCGGACTGACAGACACATGACTGACAAGCGACAGGCGGACGGCGCCGAGGTGCGCGACCGGATCGACGGCTACCTGAAACGGAGCGGCCTCACGTCGCGGTCCGCGCGCGTGGTGCCGTTGACGGGCGACGCGTCCGACCGGAGGTACTTCCGTGTCCTCCTGCCCGATGCCGACTCCATCGTGTTGTCGCTGCACGCTGCGGCGTTCGAGTTCGACAAGCTGCCCTTCGTCAACGTCGCGCGGCTCCTGTCGCGCATGCCGGTGCCCATTCCCGCGGTCCTCGGGCACGCCGACGAACTCGGCGTGCTCGCCCTCGAGGATCTCGGCGACGTCACGCTCCAGGCACACCTCGGCGCCGCGACGCCTTCGGAGCACGCCGCACTTTACAGGCAGGCGGTGGCGCTCATCGCCACGCTGCAGCGCCGGGGAGCCGAGCTCGCATCGTCGGACTATCTGCCCTACTCGGTCGCGTTCGACGTGGAGAAGCTCACGTGGGAGCTCGATTTTTTCATCAAGCACTTCATCGAGGCTTACCGCGGCATCGTGATCCCGACCGCGTCCCGCGAAGAGCTCCGCGCCGAATTTGCGGTGGTGGTCGCGATGCTCGCCGGCGAGCCGCGAGTCCTGTGCCATCGCGACTATCACAGCCGGAACCTGATGCTCCACAAGAGCGAGCTCTACATCATCGATTTCCAGGACGCACGGATGGGGCCTGACACTTACGATCTCGTCTCCCTGCTCCGGGACTCGTACGTGGATCTGCCGGAACCGACGGTCAGCGAGCTTCTCGCCTACTTCCTTGCGCTCAAGGGACAGAGCGGAGACGACAGCCCGTTCCGCCGCAGGTTCGACATCATGGCGCTCCAGCGGAACCTCAAGGCACTCGGCACCTTCGGTTACCAGACCACCGCCCGCAGGAACCCGGTCTACATCCAGTACATCCCGCGGACCCTCCGATACGTCCGCGACAACCTCGAGAACCTGCCCGAGTTTGCACGGATCCGTGAACTGCTCGCCGCGCACGTCGAGGAGTTCAGGTAAGACGGCCAGGGCGGCGCTCCAATGAGCACCGTGGTACAATCGGTGGTTTACCGCACTGCGGAAAGGCCCTGCCGAGCGTATGCGCTTCGGGATTTCGACCCATCTCTTCCACGACCGCCGGCTCGAACGCGCGCACCTCGCGCAAATCGCGGCGTCCGGGTTCGACGAGATCGAGCTCTTTGCGACGCGCAGCCACTTCGATTACCACGACAGGGGTGCCGTCGCGGCGCTCTCGAGCTGGCTGGGGGAAACCGGTCTCGCGCTCAAGAGCGTGCACGCACCGATCGCGCTCACGATGAACGGCGGGCAGCCCGGACAGGTCCTCTCGAACGCATCATCGGCACAGGGCGCACGGGAAGCCGCGGTGCGCGAGGTGGACCTTGCGCTGCAGGTCGCCCGCCAGATTCCGTTCGAGGTCCTCGTCGTGCACCTCGGCACACCGGCGGCGAAGAGCGGCGCGGGGGACAACACGCGGACGGCCGCGCTCCGCAGCGCGGAAGACATCTGCCGCCTCGCCGAACCGCTCGGCGTGAAGGTGGCGCTCGAAGTGATTCCGAACGACCTCTCCACGCCCGCGGCCCTCGTCACCCTCCTCGAACGGGATCTCGAGGCGCCGCAGGCCGGCATCTGCCTGGACTTCGGCCACGCTCACCTGATGGGCGACGTGGCGGATGCTGTCGAGATCGCGGCCGAGCACGTCATTACCACGCACATTCACGATAACCGCCGCCGCGAGGACGATCACCTGGCGCCCTTCCTCGGGACGATCGACTGGGACGTGGCGCTGATGACGATGCAGAAGATCGGGTACGAAGGGACGTACCTGATGGAACTCGCGAACACCGGATCGCCGGCGTCCGTCCTCGAGGAAGCGCAGCGCGCACGGCAGCGCTTCGAACGCGCACTGGCCTATCCATGACTGCTTACATCCAGGACATCGCCGCACGGGACGGCCAGGCGGTCACGCTCAAGGGCTGGCTCCACAACCGCCGCTCGAGCGGAAAGATCCATTTCCTGACGCTGCGGGACGGCACGGGATTCATCCAGTGCATCATGACGAGGCAGGCTGTGGGCGACGATGCCTTCAAGCAGGCCGATCATCTTGCGCAGGAGAGCTCGATCGTCGTCAACGGGACGGTGCGCGCCGACGCCCGTGCGCCCGGCGGCTACGAAGTGGACGTGACCTCGCTCGAGGTCGTCTCGGAGTCGCAGAACTATCCCATTACGCCCAAGGAGCACGGCGTCGACTTCCTCATGGATCGCCGGCACCTCTGGATCCGCTCGCCGAAGCAGCAGGCGATCCTGCGCATCCGCCACGAGGTGATCAACGCCGTCCGCGATTTCTTCAACGACCGCGGCTTCATCCTCGCCGATACGCCGATCTTCACGCCGGCCGCGTGCGAGGGCACGACGACCCTCTTCCCCGTCCAGTACTTCGACGAGGAGACCGCGTACCTGACGCAGAGCGGGCAGTTGTACAACGAGGCGAACGCGATGGCGCTCGGCCGCGTGTACTGCTTCGGCCCGACCTTCCGCGCGGAGAAGTCCAAGACCCGGCGTCACCTGACCGAGTTCTGGATGGTCGAGCCCGAGATGGCGTATGCAACGCTGGACGACGTCATGGATCTGGCCGAAGCGCTCGTCGTCCATGTCGTCGCGCGCGTGCTCGAACGGCGCGCCGGGGAGCTGAAGGTCCTCGAGCGGGACACCGCCCCATTGCTGAACGTCAAGGCGCCCTTCCCGCGGCTTCACTATGACGACGCCGCCAGACTCCTGAAGGAGAATGGTCTGCCGTTCGAGTGGGGCGGGGATTTCGGCGCGCCGGACGAAACCGCGATTTCGGGACAATTCGATCGTCCCGTCCTCGTGCACCGGTATCCGTCGGCGATCAAGGCGTTCTATATGAAGCCGGATCCCGAACGGCCGGACGTCGCGCTCTGTGTGGACATGCTCGCGCCGGAAGGCTACGGCGAGATCATCGGCGGCGGGCAGCGAATCGACGACTACGACCTGCTCCTGCGCCGGATCGAGGAACACGGGCTGCCCAGGGAATCGTTCGAGTGGTACCTGGATCTGCGCCGGTTCGGGAGCGTGCCGCACGGCGGCTTCGGCATGGGCATCGAACGCGTTGTGACGTGGATCTGCGGCATCGAACATCTGCGCGAGGCCATCCCGTATCCACGCATGCTGTACAGGATTTACCCGTGAAGATTGGATTCCTGTCACTCGGGTGCCCGAAGAACCTCGTGGACGGTGAGGTGATGCTGGGCATCGCGCGGGACGCGGGCCACGTCGTCACGCCGGACGCATCCGAAGCGGAAGTGCTGGTCGTGAACACGTGTGCCTTCATCGATTCCGCCAAGCAGGAGTCGATAGACGCGATCCTGGAGATGGCCGGCCGGAAGCGCGACGGCAAGTGCACGCGCCTCGTGGTCACGGGCTGCCTCGCCGAGCGGTACCGTGACGAGCTGCGGAAAGAAATTCCCGAGATCGACGCCGTGCTCGGCACGGGCGAAGTGCCGGAGATCCTGTCGGCGATCGGCGGCGGGGCGGCGAGACCAGGCAGCGACGGCGCCCACCCGCTGACGCTTTTCCGGTCCGCCGATTTCGCTGCCGCGCCTCGACGCGAGAGTGCTGCAGGCGTCGTCGATTCCACGACGCGGATGCCGGTTCCGCCGACTTATATCTACGATGCCGAGACGCCCCGGCTGCTGACGACACCGGGCCATTTCGCGTATGTGAAAATCGCCGAGGGGTGTGACTACACGTGCGCGTTCTGCATCATCCCCACCCTGCGCGGTTCGTATCGCAGCCGGCCGTCGGAGTCGATCGTGCGCGAGGCGCGCGCACTGGCGGACCGCGGGGTTCGCGAGCTGCTGCTCATCTCGCAGGACACGACCTTCTACGGCATCGATCGCGGCGAACGCGGCGCCCTCGCGAAGCTGCTGCGCGAGCTGAACGCGATCGACGGACTACGCTGGATTCGTCTCCTGTACCTTTATCCCACCACGATCACCGACGATGTGCTCGGGGCCATGGCTGAGTGCGAGAAGGTGTGCCGGTACATCGACCTGCCGCTCCAGCATGCGTCGGCCAGCGTGCTCAAGCGGATGCGGCGTCCGGGCAACCGCGCGACGTACGACAAGCTGCTTGGCCGGATCCGCCAGCGGGTTCCCGGCGTCACATTACGGACCACATTGATTGTGGGGTTCCCCGGCGAGACGGACGCCGACTACGCCGAACTCGACGGTTTCGTGGCCGATACCGGCTTCGATCACGTCGGGGTGTTCACGTACTCGCACGAAGAGGGGACCCGCGCGTTCGGGCTCGCGGACGACGTGGCCCCCGCGCTGAAGCGCCGCCGCCGGAACGCTTTGATGGCACGGCAAAAGAAAATTGTGGCGCGCGCCCAGAAGGCCCGGATTGGGAGCGAAGTCGCGGTCCTCGTCGACGGCCCGTCGGCCGAGCACGAGCTGGTGCTGCAGGGACGACTCGAAGGGCAGGCGCCCGACATCGACCCGATGGTTTTCCTCACCGACTGCGATCCGGCGCAGTACCAGGGCGGACAGCTCATCAGGGCGCGGGTCGTCGGTGCCCGCGGGTACGACCTCATTGCCGCCCCCGTCGTGTCGGTGGCCTGAAGGTCCCCCGGCGGTCCCGTTCGGCGCGGAAGAGCGGCCCCGCGGGCGGTTCGACTAACCTGCCCCGTGTGCTATATTTATGGGTGGCAGCTTCGAGTAAGGTTACCCGAGTGGGCCTCCAGCCCACTTTTTGTGTTTCAGGGGCGCTCTTACGTCACGGACTGAATTGGCGCGCGTCCGCGATGCGGCGGAACGTGTGGCGCGAAGTTACGGGCTCGAGATCTTCGACGTGCAACTCCGGCGGGAACCGGTCGGAATGGTGTTGCGCGTTGTCATCGACCGGCCGGATCCAGGTATCCAGAAGTCAGCAGCCGGTGCCGGATCGTCCGGAATCGCCGGCGATGGTCAGGCGATCGATGCCTATCCCTCGGGGGTGCCGGCAGACGAGAGCATCGGCGTGGCGGACTGCCAGCACGTCAGCCAGGATCTGAGCGCACTGCTCGACGTCGAAGAGGACGAACTGGGCGCGACGGCGCTCGGTCAGGCGTATACGCTCGAAGTTTCCTCGCCCGGGCTCGATCGGCCGCTGCGGCACGAAGCGGATTACCGGCGGTTCACGGGGCGGCTCGCGAAGATCGTGACGAACGCGCCCGTGGACGGCCAGTCGGCGTTTGCGGGCCGGCTCGGCGGCGTGGAGGCCGGGGTCGTGCTGATACAGGAAGGGCGCAAGGTACACCGCGTGCCGCTCGCGCAGATCAAGCGGGGCCGGCTCGAGGTGGAATTCTAGAGAAAGGCTGCCGGCTGAAGGTTGAAGTTCGAACGCACTCGAGGCTGAGACGGAACGCTGCGAGCTGAACGGAAGACGAATTCAGAGACTGATACATGGCCACCACCAACCCGCTGCTCCAGCAGATCGACGCCATCGCGAAGGAAAAGGGCGTCGAACCGGAAATCATCATCATCGCCGTCCAGGATGCGCTCGAAGCGGCCGCGCGCAAGCGATACAAGAGCGAGGCGCTGCGGGCACGGTTCAACACCGAAAGCGGACAGCTCGAACTCTACGCGGTGAAGAAGATCGTCACCGAAGTGACCGACGCGTCGACGCAGATCTCGTTGACCGAGGCGCAGCAGCTGTACGGCGACGAAGCCGAAGTCGACATGGAAATCGAGTTCCCCCGGCCGACGGAGGATCTGGGCCGCATCGCGGCGCAGACCGCGAAGCAGGTGATCTTCCAGAAGGTGCGGGAAGCGGAGCGCGACAACGTGTTCGGCGAATACAGCCAGCGCGTCGGCGAAGTCGTCAGCGGGATGGTGAAGCGGTTCGAGAACGGCGACATCATCATCGAGCTCGGCCGCGTGGAGTGCCAGCTGCCGCGCAAGGAACAGTCGCGCGCCGAGAACTACACGGTGGGCGATCGCGTCCGCGCGGTGATTCGCGGCGTCAATCGCAGCGCCAAGGGACCCCAGGTCGTGCTGTCGCGCACGGATCCCGCCCTGCTCATCAAGCTTTTCGAGCAGGAAGTTCCGGAGATTTACGACGGCACCGTGATCATCCGGGGCGCGGTACGCGAAGCGGGTGACCGCGCCAAGGTCGCGGTGTACTCCCGCGAACGGGACGTGGATCCCGTCGGCGCGTGCGTCGGCATGAAGGGCACGCGGGTGCAGTCGATCATCCGGGAGCTGCGCGGCGAGAAAATCGACATCGTCGAGTATTCCGAGGACCCGATCCTGTTCGTCACGAGCGCGTTGAGCCCTGCCAAAGTCCAGCGCGTGTCCATCGTGGACGACGCGGAAAAGGTGATGGAAGTGGTCGTCGAGGACAAGCAGTTGTCGCTCGCGATCGGCAAGAAGGGCCAGAACGTCCGGCTCGCGGCGAAGCTGACGGGCTGGAAGATCGACATCAAGAGCGAAGAAGAGAAGCGGAAGGAAGTCGAGATCCAGCTCGGCGCTCTCGAACTGGGGGACGCGCCGGCGCAGGAAGAGGATGTCGCGGCAACGGGGCGGGACGCCGAAGCGTCTGCCGCCACCGAGGCGGAGCCGCACGGTGCGGACGCCGGACAGGCCGCCAGTTCGCCGGCCGAACCGGCGGCGGAAAGCGGGACGGCGCCTGTCGACGAGCCCGTCACGGTCGCGGCGGATGACGCCGATTCGAAATAGACGCAATCGTAGAACGTCAGAGCTTTAGAACTTTCCAACGAATGGCAACAGTCCGGATTTATAAAGTCGCGGAGCTTCTCAATACCTCGAGCCAGGAAGTGATGGCGCTGCTCAAGCGCGATCACGGGATCGAAGTGAAGAGCGCGTCGAGCACAATCGAGGAAGTCGTCGCGCGGGAGTTCGTGTCCCGTATGGCGCGGCAGCGCGGGTTGAACGTCCCGTCGAACGCCTCATTTGCCGACACGCCGGCACCGGTCAAGGCGCGGAAGCCGGGTGGCAAGGCGTCCGAGCCGCCCAAGCCTGTCGCGGCCGCTCTTCCCCCGCCCCGGCTGGTCAAGAGCGCCAAGCCGATCGTCGATCCGGCTGCGGCGTTCGTTCCGGAAGCCGAATACGAAGCCCCTGAGGCCGAGGACATCCAGCCGGAAGCTGAACCCCAGCCCGAGGCCGAGCAGGAGCAGCCCGCGGCCGAGGCCGTTATGGAAGCCGCACCCGCGGCGGAAGCACCACCAACGCCCGCCGTGGTGCCGATGCCACCGCCGGCGCCCCGGACGATTGGATCGCAGGAGCCCACCGGCAACCTCGCGCGCCCGCGTCCGCCGCTCGGGTCGCAGGAGCCGACAGGCAATCTCGCCCGGCCGAAACCGGCGGCCGGATCGCAGGCGCCGACGGGCAACCTGGCGCGGCCGCAGGCGCCTCCGCCGCCGCCGCCCGCTCCTCCTGCTCCGCCCCGGTCCGTGCTCCCCCCGTCGACTGGCCGTGTGGTGCCGCCGACCCTTCGGCTGAGGGTCGAAGATCCGCGCACCGGCCAGGCGCCGCCTGCGCCGCCACGCCGCCCCATGCTCGTGCGTCCGCCGGCACCCGCGCCGTCTCCGGCGTCGCAGGTCCCCACAGGAAATCTGAGCCGTCCGGCGGCTGGACGGCCAGCCGCTCCCGGCACCGGTGTCACGCCCGGACGTCCATTACCGCCGCGGCCCGGCGGCGGCATTCCGCCGCGGCCCGGCTCCGCCATGGGTGGACCCCGTCCGCTGCCCTCGCAGCCGGTTCGGCCGTCCGTGCCGCCACGGCCCGGCATGCCGGCCTATCGTCCGCCGATGCATCACCGGCCGGGCAGCCAGCGTCCTGGCGCGCGCCGCGACCAGGGTCCCCGCGTGCAGTCGCCGGCGCCGATGCAGGCGCCGCCGCCGCCCGTCACGCGCACCATCACGCTTGCCGAGGGCATGACCGTCGCCGACCTCGCCACGAAGCTGGACGTCAAGGCGAAGGACGTCATGAAGAAGCTCATGGAGCGGCGCATGATGGTCACGATCAACAGCACGCTCGACGACGAAACCGCCGCGATGATCGCGCGCGAGTTCGGCGCCGACGTGAAGATGCAGACCTTCGAAGAGGAGATGCTGCAGGTCGAAGCCGAAGACATCGATCCCGCCGATCTGGTCACCCGCGCACCCGTGGTGACGGTCATGGGCCACGTCGATCACGGCAAGACGACGCTGCTCGACGCGATCCGCTCGGCGCGCGTCGCGGAGCGCGAGGCGGGCGGCATCACGCAGCACATCGGCGCCTATTCAGTGAACGTCAACGATCGCAACGTCGTGTTCCTCGACACGCCGGGTCACGAAGCGTTCACGATGATGCGCGCCCGCGGTTCGCGTGTGACGGACGTCGTCATCCTGGTCGTCGCGGCTGACGACGGGGTCATGCCCCAGACGCGCGAAGCGATCGACCACGCAAAGGCCGCCGGGGTGCCGATCCTCGTCGCCATCAACAAGATCGACAAGCCGAACGCCAATCCGGAGCTCGTCAAGAAGGAGCTCTCGGATCTGGGCCTCACCCCGGAAGCCTGGGGCGGCACGACCGTGATGGTGGAGGTCTCGGCGAAGAAGAAGGAGAACCTCGAGCTGCTGCTCGAGATGATCCTGCTCGTCACGGAGCTCGGAGAGCTCAAGGCGAATCCGAAGCGGAACGCGTCCGGGACGGTACTCGAGGCGAAGCTCGACAAGGGACGCGGCCCGGTGGCGACGATCCTCGTGCAGGACGGCACGCTGCGGGTCGGCGACACGCTCATTGCAGGCACGATCGTCGGCAAGGTGCGGGCGCTCATCGACGACCGCGGACGGCCGCTCAAGACGGCCGGCCCGGCGACGCCTGTCGAGGTGCTCGGCCTCGGCGGACTCCCGCAGCCCGGCGACGCCTTCCAGGCGCTGACCGACGCGGCCAAGGCGCGCCAGATTGCGTATTTCCGCCAGTCGCAGGCCCGGGAGAAGGCCCACGCGGGCCGCGGCAGCCGCCTGACGCTCGAGTCGCTCCAGGCGCAGATCGCCGAGGGGGGCGTGAAGGAACTGCCCATCATCATCAAGGCCGACGTGCAGGGTTCGGCCGAAGTGCTGGCGGACACGCTCACGAAGCTGACCGACGAGAAGGTCAAGATCCGGATCATCCACAGCGGCGTCGGGGCGATCAACGAATCGGACGTGCTGCTTGCCTCGGCCTCGAATGCGATTGTGATCGGGTTCAACGTGCGGCCCGACCGCAACGCCGCCGATGTCGCCGAGCGCGAGAAGGTGGACGTCCGGCTGCATTCGATCATCTACAACGTGACCGACGAGATGAAGAAGGCCATGGCCGGCCTCCTCGACCCCACGTTCCGCGAGGTCCGGATCGGCACCGCCGAGGTGCGCGACATCTTCAAGACGCCGAAGTTCGGCACGATTGCCGGCTGCATGGTGCGCGAAGGGCGCATCACCCGGGCCGGCGACACCCAGGCACGCCTGCTGCGCGACGGGCAGGTCGTCTACGAGGGGAAGATCGGCTCGCTGCGCCGCTTCAAGGACGACGTGTCCGAGGTCAAGGCCGGGTTCGAGTGCGGCATCGGCTTCGAGAAGTACAACGACATCAAGGTCGGCGACATGATCGAGGCGTTCGCCGTCGAACGGGTGGCGACAACGGTTTAGAAGGGTGCCAGGGGTGCCGAGGGTGCCAGCGTGCCAGGCGTACCTGGAGCACTATCGCGGTCGCGGAATCGGCGTCAGACTGCGCCTCACGATTGCTTCACATATTCATTCATGCCTCAAGGATCCAGAGCCTCCCGGGTCGGTGACCAGATTCGGGCCGAGCTGGCGGAACTGCTCACCCGCGAGGTCCACGACCCGGGGATCGGCTTTCTGACCATCACCCACGTCAAAGTGTCACCGGACCTGCAGCAGGCGCGGGTCTTCTACACGACGATTGGCGACCCGAAGTCGCGCAAGGACTCGGCGCGTGCGCTCCAGCGCGCCACGCCGTTCCTGCGACGCCACGTCGGGCGGCGGCTGCAGCTGAAGCGCGTACCGGAGCTCACGTGGATGTTCGACGAGTCGATCGAAAAGAACGACCGCATCGAACAGATCCTGCAGGGCCTCAACAGCGAACCCAAGGCGGAGGCTGCTGGTCCCTCATCAGACACAGACAATGGGGATGTCGACGACCCGCATGAATAGCGAACCTCAGACCGACGCCGCCGCTGTCGACGTGACAGCGGTGGATGCCATCAGAGACGAGATCCTCCGGCGAGAGCGCTTTCTGCTCACCTCCCACGCGCGTCCTGACGGCGATTCAATCGGCTCGCAGCTCGCGATGGCGTTCGCGCTCGACGCGCTCGGCAAGCAGGTCCGCATCGTGAATTCGGATGCAGCGCCCGACCACTACCAGGATTTTCCCGGCATGGAGCGGATCGAAATCGCGCGCCGGGTGACGCCGGACGTCGACGCCGTCATCGTGATGGAGTGCAGCGACCTCGGCCGGTCGGGCGTCGAGGGGCTCGATGGCCAGTTCATCATCAACATCGATCACCATGCCGGCAACCGGCTGTACGGCGCGCTCAACTGGCACGACGAGTCGGCAGCGGCCTGCGGCGAGATGGTGTTCGATCTAATCCGCGCGCTCGGGGTTCCGTTGAGCCTCAAGATCGCGACCCACATCTATCTCGCCATCCTGACCGACACCGGCTCCTTCCATCATTCGCACATCACGCCCCGCACCTTTGACATCTGCAGACAGACGGTCGAGGCAGGGGTCGTCCCGGCGACGATGGCCCGGCGGGTGTTCGACAGCAACAGCTTCGGCAAGCTGAAGCTGATTGGCGCGCTCCTCGATTCCATGGAGCTCCTGGACGAGGGCCGCCTGGCCGTGCTGCACATGGACGACGGGATGCTGGCGGCGTGCGGCTGCACGAACAACGACACCGAGGGATTGATCAACCTGCCGCTCACGGCGCGCGAGATCCAGGCGGTCGTGTTCTTCAAGTCCGGGCCGGCGGGCGAAGTGCGCGTGAGCATGCGGTCCAAGTACGACGTCGACGTGCGGCGCGTCGCGAACGATTTCGGCGGCGGCGGCCACAAGAATGCCGCCGGCTTCACGGTCCGGGGCTCGCTCGAAAGCGTGCGCAAGGGCATTCTGGACAAGCTCGTCGCCGCCGTGGACGAGGGGCTCGAGTCGAGACCGTAGGCTTCGATGTCGGGCTTGATCGGGGATCAGGGATCAGGGATCAGGGATCAGGGATCAGGGATCAGGGATCGGGGATCAGGGACTCGGGATTCGGGACTCGGGACTGAGGTTTCGCGATGCACAACAAGCTGCGAGCCGGAAGCTGGGAGTTCGAAGCCGGAAGCTGGGAGCTGGAAGCCGGAAGCTGGGAGCCGGAAGCTGCGAGCCGGAAGCTGGGAGCTGAACGCTGAACGCTGAACTCGACGGCGTCCTGATCGTCGACAAACCGGCCGGCCCTACGTCGCATGACGTCGTGGCGCGGGTCAGGCGATCGCTCGGCACCTCGCGCATCGGGCACACCGGGACGCTCGATCCGCTCGCCACCGGAGTGCTCCCGCTGGTCGTCGGACGAGCCACCCGCCTCGCCGCCCTCCTGAGCGCGGCCGACAAGGAATACGAAGCCGCAGTGCGACTCGGCCTGGCCACCGAGACGTACGACGCGGCCCAGCTCACCGGGCCCGCGGCGCCTCCCCCGCCTGGCATCACCGCGCACGCGATCGAGAGCGCGCTCGACGGGTTCAGGGGCCGCTTCGAACAGCTGCCGCCCGCGTACTCCGCGAAGAAAATCAACGGCGTGGCGGCGTACAAGCTCGCCCGCCGCAACGAACCCGTCCAGCCCCGATCCGTGATCGTCACGGTCCACAGCCTCACGCTCGAGTCCTACACCGACGGACTGGCGGTGCTGCGCGTGCGATCGGGCGCGGGCTTCTACGTGCGATCGCTCGCGCACGATCTCGGCGTGCGGCTCGGGTGCGGTGGCCACCTCGAGCGCCTCCGCCGCGTCCAGGCGGCCTCGTTCGGCGAGAGCTCCGCCGTACCCCTGCAGGAAATTGAAGCCGCAGGGCCGGCGGCGAGCCGGTGGCTCGTGCCCCTCGCGCAGCTGTTGCCGCACCTTCCGCAGGTGATCCTGAACGACCGCGGCGTCCGTCGCGCGATCCACGGAAACGACGTGAGTACGGACGATGTCGCGGTCACTCCCGGGGAGGTGACGGGGCTGCCCGCGGATGCCCGCTGGCGGCTGATCGACACGGCTGGAACCCTGCTCGGGATCGCGGAAGCGGGCCCCGCGGGGGTTTTGCATCCCGTTGTTGTTCTGGTGTAAAATATTGACTCGTTTGACGATAACCCAAGCAGAATACGGCGGTTTCGGTGCGGCGGCGCATGCCTTCGCGTTCTGGACCGTGCGTGGAGGCAGCAGTGGCGTTTACCAAAGACCGTAAGCTGGAAGTCATCGGCTCCTACAAGACTCACACAGCAGACACCGGCTCACCCGAGGTGCAGGTGGCCCTCCTCAGCGAGCGGATCAACTACCTCACCGAACACTTCAAGACGCACGCGAAGGATCATCACTCGCGGCGCGGCCTGCTGATGCTCGTCGGCCAGCGCCGGTCACTGCTCGATTACCTCAAGGCGAAAGACCTCAACCGGTACGCGGACCTGATCAAGCGGCTCGGCATACGCAAGTAACCCTAAGCCGCGGTTCGACCCACCTGTCCCTGCCCCGGGGCACCTTCGGGGCATCGTTCAACGCGACGCGCACCCCAGAAGCTGGCGCAGCTCACAAACCAGAAAGATTCACATGCACACACGCGACATTGCAATTGGCGGAAAGACCATCTCGATTGAAACCGGCCGGCTGGCCAAGCAGGCGGACGGATCGGTCGTCGTCCGGTCCGGGGACACGATGGTGCTCGTGACGGCCTGCGCGGATCCCAATCCCCGCGAAGGCGTCGATTTCCTGCCCCTCACCTGCGACTACAAGGAGAACGCCTACGCATCCGGACGGATCCCCGGAGGGTTCTTCAAACGGGAAGGCAAGCCGCCCGAAAAGGAAGTGCTCACGAGCCGGCTCATCGATCGCCCCATCCGCCCGCTGTTTCCGGCCGGATGGCGCAACGAGACGCAGATCATCGCGCTCGTGCTCTCCGCCGACTCCGATAACGACTCTGACGTGCTCTCGATTACCGGCGCATCGGCCGCACTCGCGCTGTCGAGCGTGCCGCAGACCCGGACGATCGCGGGTGTCCGCGTCGGACACGTGGACGGCGACTTCGTCATCAATCCGACCTTCGACCAGCGGCGGCGGAGCACGCTCGACCTCATCGTCGCCGGCAGCAAGGACGGCATCGTGATGGTCGAGGCCGGTGCCAGGGAAGTCCCCGAGGCGCAGATGGTCGAGGCGCTCGAACGGGCGCACGCCGCCATCAAGGAGATCGTCGCCGGGATCGACCAGCTGGCCGCCCAGGCCGGCAAGACGAAGCGGCCGGCAGCCGCGAAGAAGGAGGTCTCGGAAGACCTCGTCCGCGAAGTCGAAGGCAAGGTGCTCAAGCCGCTGAGCGATGCGATGCGGATCAAGGACAAGCTCGAGAACTACGCAACCGTCGACAAGGTGATCAACGACTTCGTCGCGGGCCTGCCCGACGATGACGCGGTGAGAAAAGCCGAGTCGAAGTCGATTGCGAAGGGGCTGAAGGAAAAGATCCTCCGGGACGAGATTCTGAACCGCGGCCAGCGGCTCGACGGCCGCAAGTTCGACGAGATTCGCAAGATCACGATCGATGTCGGTGTTCTCCCCCGCACGCACGGCTCCTGCCTGTTCACGCGGGGCGAGACCCAGGCGCTCGTCACCGCGACGCTCGGCACCGCGGACGACCAGCAGAAGGTCGAGACCGTGGACGGCGAAACGTGGAAGCGCTTCATGCTCCACTACAACTTCCCCCCCTTCTCGGTGGGAGAAGTGAAGTTCCTTCGCGGACCCGGCCGCCGCGAGATCGGCCACGGCGCGCTCGCCGAACGCTCGCTCCTGCCGATGATGCCGACCGAGGAAAGCTTCCCGTATACCGTGCGGCTCGTCTCCGAGATTCTCGAGTCGAACGGGTCGTCGTCGATGGCGTCGGTCTGCGGCGGATCGCTCGCGATGATGGACGCGGGCGTGCCGCTCAAGAAGCCTGTCGCGGGGGTCGCGATGGGGCTCGTGATGAACGAAGAGACCGGCAAGTACGCGATCCTCTCCGACATCGCGGGCGCCGAAGATCACTACGGCGACATGGACTTCAAGGTCACCGGGACGTCCGAGGGCATTACGGCGCTCCAGATGGACATCAAGGTCGCCGGCATCACGACCGAGATCATGCGCAAGGCGCTCGAACAGGCGCGACAGGGGCGGATGCACATCCTCGGGAAGATGCAGGAGACGCTCGCGGCCTCGCGCTCAGACGTGTCGCTGCACGCACCGCGGATCGTCACGATCCGGATCCCGGTCGACAAGATCCGCGACGTCATCGGACCCGGCGGCAAGATGATCCGGAGCATCATCGAGCGCACGGGCGTGAAGATCGACGTCGAAGACGACGGGCGGGTGAACGTCGCCTCGGCCGACGAAGCGTCGGCGCAGAAGGCCATCAGCATCATCCAGGAGCTGACGGCCACGCCCGAGCTCAACAAGACTTACGCGGGCAAGGTCCAGCGCATCACGGACTTCGGCGCGTTCGTCGAGATCATGCCGGGGCTCGACGGGCTGCTCCATGTCTCCGAAATCGCGCATTACCGGGTAAAGGACGTGCGCGACGAGCTCAAGGAAGGGGAACAGGTGATGGTCAAGGTGATCAACATCGACCCGTCCGGAAAGATACGGCTGAGCCGGAAGGCGCTGCTCCAGCCGGAAGAGAGCCAAGCCAAGGCGGAAACCGGCCGGGCCTAGCGGAGCGTCAGGCAGGCGACGGCCGGGCACAACCATTTTGCCCGTCCCGGCGTCTGAATCTCTAGCGCTACTGTTCGCTCTGGCGCAGCCCTGCGAAGGCAACCGACGTCGGCGTGGCCGCCGCCCCGCCGTCCGACAACGAGGCCTTTATGAAGCACCTGCAGCACCACGGCATCGTCGCATCGGCTTGTGTCGCGATCGGTCTGCTGGCCGGCACGCTCCTCCACAGCGCTCCCGTCCGGGCACAGAGCTCGACCCGGGAGTTCACCGTCTCGGGCGACCAGTTCGCCTTCGCGCCGCTGCGCCTCGAAGTCCAGAAGGACGACCTGGTGAAGATCACCTTCATCGCCAAGGACATCGCCCACAGCTTCACGATCGACAACTACCGGATCGCCAAACGCGCGGCCGCCGGCCAGAGCGTCACGTTCGAGTTCCGCGCCGACCAGGTCGGCACCCACCGCTTCTACTGCAACCTGACGCAGGACGACAGGTGCCGCAGGATGGAAGGGCAGCTCATCGTCCGGTAACGTGCTACGTGCGACGTTGCTACGTGCGACACGTGCGACGTGCCGACGTGCAACAGGTTCAACGCTGAAGATTAGGTGGCACGTGGCATGTGTTGCCGGGCGGCCTCGATCCGCTGCGACACCGGCGGATGCGTGTGGAACAACCAGAGGACCGCGCGCGACGGATTCTCCTCAGCCAGGTTCTGGGCTCCGAGCCGTTTCATCGCCGAGATGAACGCCGCGGGCCGACGCGTCAGCGTCAGCGCATAGCGATCTGCCCGCCGTTCGTTGCGCCGCGAGAGGCCGTTGGCCAGCGGTGTCGCGGCGCGCATCACGCCTCCTGCCGCGAGCAGCAGCAGCGGCAATCCGGCGACATCAGCGGGCGACGCCAGCCCCAGCCCCCGCCACGACGCGTTCAACGCACAGGCTGCCGCGAAAAAGGCGGTGGTCAGCGCGGCGGACTCGGCCACGAGCGCGACAAGTATGTCGCGATGCACGTGGTGCCCGAGCTCGTGCGCCATGACGATCTCGATCTCCTCCTCCGAGTACGCCGCAAGGAGCGTGTCTGAGAGGATGATCCGCCGCGTCCGCCCCGTGCCGACGAGCGCGGCGTTGGCCCTCCGCGTCTTGTCCCCGACAGCCCATTCGTAGATGCCGAGGACGGGCACGCCCGCGCGAGCCGAGAGGTCAACCAGCCGCGCCCGGAGCGCGTCGTCCTCGAGCGGCCGGAACTTGTAGAACAGGGGGAGCAGAAGGACCGGCGCCACGTTTGCGACGATCGCCATGGCGGAGACGAACAGCCCCGAAGCCAGCAGCCACCACCATGCCGGCGATTCGGTCAGCAGAAGGTAGACGGCCTCGACCGCGAGCACACCAACAACCAGGCCGATGAGCGAGGCCTTGGCGTAGTCGCGGATCCATGCCCTGACGCCGCCTGAGGAAAGGCCATACCGCCGCTCGAGAGAGAACGTGCGGTAGAACACGAGGGGAAACAGGGCGGTTTCGAGGATTGCCGCGAGAGCGACGACGTAGAGAGCGACGGAGGCCGCAGGCGAGGGCGTAATCACGCGGGCGGCCCGGGCCAGAGCCGCTGACGCGCCGGTGAGCAGGAGTCCGCCGAGCACGGCAACCGTCACCAGGGCGGAGGCCAGTCCGGCGCGACGCTTCAACCGATGGTAGCGGGCGGACTTGTCTTCGTTCACGATCGACCAGCGAGCGCCGGGCCTCTCTAATTCAGCTGCACCGAGATCAGCTTGGAGACGCCGGGCTCCTCCATTGTCACCCCGTACAGCCGGTTTGCGATCTCCATCGTCTTGCGGTTGTGCGTGATGAGGATGAACTGCGTGTGCTCCTGCATGCCCTGGAGCATCTCGACAAACCTCCCGATGTTCGCATCGTCGAGCGGCGCGTCGATCTCGTCGAGCAGGCAGAAGGGGCTCGGCCGATACTTGAAGATCGCGAACATGAGCGCCATGGCGGTCAGCGCCTTTTCGCCGCCCGAGAGGAGCTGGACGCTCTGGAGCCGTTTGCCAGGCGGCTGCGCGATGATGTCGATGCCGCTCTCGAGCTGGTCGGCTTCGTCGAGCAGCGTCAGGCCGGCGCTGCCGCCGCCAAAGAGCGTCGTGAACGTGCGCTCGAAGTTGGTGTTGATGACGGCGAACGCCTCGCGGAACCGTTCCTTCGTTGTCTTGTCGATCTTCCTGATGGCTTCGCCCGTCGCCGCAATCGAGTCGACGAGGTCCTTGCGCTGCGTGGTCAGAAACGCATGACGCGACTCGAGGTCATCGAACTGGTCAATTGCCATCATGTTCACGCCGCCCATCCGCTCCAGCTTGGCCCGGAGGTCGAGAACCATCTCGTCGGGGGTCATGGTCCTGCCCGAGGCGGCGTTCGCGTCCTCGGCGATCTGAGCGGGGGGGGCGCCCGCCTCGTCCTCGCTCTCGGCGGGATCCGGCGCGTCGTCTACCGGCCGCGGACTTGCGAGCAGCCCGTCGCGTTCGAGGCCGGCCACCTCCGCGGCCACTTCGTCCAGGGTCGCCTGCACGGAATCGACACAGCTCGCGGCGAGATGCGACAGGTCGCTTTCGGCCGTGGCACGGGCAATCTCCAGCTGCCCTGCTTCGGCCCGCACGCCGTCGAGGGCGCGGCGGGCTTCGCGGATCCGGGTTTCCTGCTCGTCGAATCCGGACCGCAGCGTCTGCGACGTTTCGTCCGCCGTGCGGACGCGCTCCCGCAGCTCGTCGAAGGCGCGAAGGCCTGCGTCGAGCCGTGTTTCGGCAGCCTCGATGTTCGTCCGGAGCGTGGATTGCCGGCCGTGCGCGCGCTCGAGATCCTGCTGTCGCGTGGTGACGCGCGTTTCGAGCTCACGCGCGGACTCCTCGAGCCGGCTGACTTCTGCGGCGAGGGCGCCCGCGCGCTCCACGAGCGCGGCGTGTGACGCTTTGGCTTCGGACGTGCGCTGCGCCTGCGCCTGCATCGCTTCACGCGCGGCGAAGAGGCGACGCTGCGCCGAATTGAGCAGGTCGTCAGCCGTCCGCTGCTCGGCCTCGATGCGCGCGATGGACTCGCGGGCTTCGTCCTGTCTGGCTTCCTGGGCCCGCAGCTGTTCCTGCGCGGTGCGGCGCTCGGTTGCTATCTGCTCCTGCTTGCGGGTGATCCGCTCGACAGTCTCGCGCGCGCCCGCCACCTGGAGCTCGAACCCGACCGTCGCCTTCTCCTGACGGTGCAGCTCACCCTGGACGGCGGTGATTGCCGACTCGACCGACGCGATCGTAACGTCGAGCGACGCGATCAGGTCGCGCAGGCGGTCCGCCTCGGCCCGTTCGAGATCGGCGCGCTCCCGCAGCTCCTTGATCTCGCGCTTTGTCGTGAGAATCCCGCGCGCCTCCGCTCGTGCGCCTCCCTGGACCAGGTGGGGACCGCGGAACACCTCGCCATCGAGCGTCGCGACCGGCGCGTGCGTGGACGCGGCCGCGGCTTGCGCGGCATCGTAGCTCGGGGCAATCCACGCGTCCGCGAGCACCTCGCGGATGACGCCGGCGGCCGGACCACTGATGCGAACGACGTCGGCCAGCGGTGTGAGATCGGGGTGCGGAGACGAGGGGCGTTCGATGCCTGCGGGCTGGCCGGCAATCAGAAAGCCGACGCGCCCGGCATTGCGGGCACGCGCGAACGCGAGACCCGCCGCGGCCTGCTCGCCGGACTCGACGATCACGTGCTGCAGCAGGTCACCGAGACAGGCTTCCACGGCGCGCTCGTGGCGCCCCTCCACGTCCAGGTAATCGGCGACGGATCCGAGCTGCGCAACCTGATCCCCGGATTCTGAGAGAAGGAGCCGCGCGCCCTCGCCGTATTCGGCGCGAGCGGCATCGAGCTCTTCGAGCGACTGCAGCCGCGCGTTCACGCCGGCGAGCTCGCGCTCACGCGTGCGGAACTCCTGCGTGCAGCGGTCGCGATCGGCGCGCGCGGCCGACAGGTCCGAGTCCTTCGCGGCCCGTTCGAGCCGGAGACTCTCGATCGCCTCCCCCGCACGTCCCATCGCGGTCTCCGCCGCAACCCGGTCACCTGCGGCACGTTCGAGCTCGACGTGCAGATCGTGGCTCTCGCCTTCGAGCTTCCCGATCTGCTCCGCGAGCCTCGCGCGGGCCGCAGCCGCGTGTTCCAGCGCGTGGCGCAGTGCAGTGGCGGCGTTGACGGCGGCGAACATCTCGCTGCGCGCCGCTTCGACGTCGGCTTCCAGACCTTCGATGTTCCGGTGCAGGTCGGCATACGCCGCTTCCTCGCCCCGCAGCGTCTCGAATGCCCGATCCCGATCGCGTGCCGCCTGAGCGGCGGCTTCCCGGCGCAGGTCCAGCTCGATCCGCGCGGGCTCGCGGCGCGCTTCGAGTGCGCTCACTTCGTGCGCAATGTCGGCAGCCGCCGCCGCAAGCGACTCCACCTGCTGCCGGTCGAACGCGATCTGCTGATGGAGCTTGCCGATCTCGAGCTCGCTCGCGTGAGCGGCCTCGCGCGCCGCAGTGGTCCGGCTGTCAGCCTCTGTCAGCTCCAGCCGGAGGCGCTCGAGTGTCGCCTCCCCTTCGGCGACATGCGCCGCGGCCCCCGCCTCGCGAGCCCGCGCGTCCGCGAGCTTGGTCCGGGTGGATTCGATCGCCTCCCCGAGGTGCCGGTACTTGCGGGCGAACTGCACCTTCTCCCACCGTCGCAGCTCGTCGCGCAGACGACGGTACCGACGTGCCTTCGCCGCCTGCCGCTTTAACGTACCGCGCTGCTTCTCGACTTCGTAGACGATGTCGTCGACGCGCGTGAGGTTCTGCTGGGCCGCTTCGAGCTTCAACTCCGCGGCGCGCCGGCGGCTCTTGTACTTCGTGACGCCCGCCGCCTCCTCGATCAACTGGCGGCGGTCCGTTGGACGCGCGCTGAGAATCTGTCCGATCTTCCCCTGCTCGATGACGGCGTATGCCTTGATGCCGAGACCCGCATCCATCAGCAGATCCTGCACGTCGCGGAGCCGCACGGACTCGCCATCGATCAGGTATTCGCTCTCGCCGGACCTGTAAAGGCGGCGCATCAGCTCGACGTCCCGCACGATCAGCGGCGGTTCGTCCTGCACGGCCACGCCGCCGCTCAGGATCAGATCCCCGGATCCGTTCGCCATTGTCTCGACGAGGGTCGGCTCCGGCACGTTCCCAGGCACGCGGGCCGAGACGCCGGCCAGCCGCAACCGGACTTCCGCGGCACCTGTCGGTTTGCGGGCGTCACTCCCGCCGAAGATCACATCTTCCATGCGGTCGCCGCGCAGGCTCTTGGCGCTCTGCTCGCCAAGCACCCACGTGAGCGCATCGACGACGTTGCTCTTGCCGCAGCCGTTCGGGCCGACGATGGCCGTCACCCCGTGATCGAACGTGAGCTCGGACCGATCCGGGAAGCTTTTGAAGCCGGCAATCTCAAGGCGTTGCAAACGCATGACGTTCGATTCCCTTCCGATGGCTCGTCACGGACGAAGCGCCCGCCCGGCCGGCCGGGCAGACCCCCGCCCGGAAGCGGCGTCTGTCGCTTCGAATCCGTGTGATGTCTGGGAGACGGTGACGTGACAACGTCGTACGGCCGGTGCCCCGGTCTGCCCCTGCAGAACGAGCCCGGCGACGGCCGTCAGTCTAGCAAGCCACCATACCTAGGGGCAATAGCAAAGTGCGACCGCAGTATATAGGGCCAAATGCCCTACCACGGGCCGGGCTACTGGGCCCCTGCGCCGCGCGTACTCTTGTTGGAGGAGAGCTGAAGCAGGTGCTCGGCTTCGCCGAACTGGCCGAGCGCGAACTGCGCCTGCGGGTCCTTGGCGATCAGGTTCTTCCGGGCCTCGTCCATTCCGAACAGCGCCGAGTCGATCTCGAAGTGAATCATCGCGCGGATGAACGTGTCGTCCGTCGCGAATGCCGCCTCGTCGACCTTCACCTTCCTCGCGACGAGCCGGGCCTTGAAGTCGTTCATCATCGCGTCGGTGACGACGAAGCCGCGCGCGATCGGCTTCCGGCTCTTGTTCGCGGCGCTCATCCGGGTATCCCCTTCAGCCGTGAACTGATTCGCAAAGTCCACGAACTCCTGGCGGCTTTGCAGCAGCTTTCCGAACTTCGTGGGGGTGAAGCCTTCGCAGAACG
>JBBWZJ010000220.1:0-5701 GCA_039648985.1 Acidobacteriota bacterium
ACCGCGGGGCGCTTTATCGTCATGGAGGGCGCCGATCGTCCGCTCGGCACGATGCCGGATTTCATCCGGCAGCTGCCTCTCGAGAAGGCCATGCATCCCGACACGCTCATCGCACTCGAGATGAACGGCGAACGCATGCCGGCGCTCCATGGTTTTCCACTGCGCGTCGTCGTCCCGGGTTGGGAAGGCGCCTACTGGATGAAATGGCTGACGAGTCTCCGCGTCGTGGACCGCGAGTTCGACGGATTCTGGGTCAGTACCGCGTACCGATACCCCGTGCGCCGCGTTGCCCCGGGCGCGGCGGTCGACCCGAAAGACATGTCCCCCCTGACGGGGCTCGCGGTCAAATCGCTCATCACCCAGCCGCTCGAGGGCGCGACGCCAGCCGCGGGCACGATCGAGGTCGGCGGATTCGCGTGGGCGGGTGAACACGAGATCGCGGGGGTCGACGTCTCCATCGATCAGGGATCGACGTGGGCGCCGGCGCGCCTGACGGGCGAAAGGGCGCCTTACACGTGGCGGCGGTTCGCTTATGCGTTCAAGGCGGTACGACCGGAGTCGTACCTGATCATGTCGCGCGGTCACGACTCCGCCGGGCGCGTCCAGCCGATCGTGCCGCAATGGAATCCATCCGGGTACTTGTGGAATGCGCCGGATACGGTGCGCATCGAGGTGAAGTAGCGGTGCGAAGGCTCATCATGCTCTTCGCACTCAGCGTCACCATTTCCCTGTCGGCGCAGGAATTGCCCGCTGGATCCGGACGCGACCAGGTCGCTCGTCGCTGCCTCACCTGCCACGAGATCGATCTGATCGCGCAGCAACGACTGTCGCCGGGTGCATGGGGACGCGAAGTCGACAAGATGACCCGATGGGGCGCGGGCGTTGAAGCTGCAGAGCGCGAGGGGCTCGTCGCGTATCTCGCCAGCCACTTTCCGCCCGTCGGGGCGGAAGCTGCAGCGGCGTCTGGACATGACGAGGGCACATTCACGCGCGCGTGCCTCGTCTGCCACGAAGCCGATCTGGTTGTCGCGCAGCGCCTCGCGCCACCGGCATGGACGCGCGAGGTCGACAAGATGATTCGCTGGGGGGCGGTTGTCAACGACTCCGAAAAGGCGGCGCTCGTCGAGTACCTGGCCAGTCGCTACCCGGTCAGGTAATCGGCGCTCCTTTTTCCGACTGCGGAATCACGAACAGGCGGACAAAGCGATCGACGAAGCTGCGAGCCAGCCCGCCCGCGTCACCTCGTTTCGGACCGGCTTCTCCTGAATGTGGATCAGCTCGGGAGCCAGCGCGCCGCGGTGCGCTGCGGCGGCGCGGTGAAAGCCGCCGCATTCGTTGCCAGCGACAGTGCGGCGATGCAGGGGAGCACACGCCATCCGGACACTCGCTTCATCCGCTCGAACTCCTCCGGACGGTGTGGACGCGTGCCCGGATCGCGCCGGCGATCACTGCAGGCCAACCACCTGTCTGATCATGCCGTCGCTCTTCGTCAGCAGATAGAGCTCGCCGGCGTTGTCCTGCGCGAAGCGCAGGTCGACACGGCCCCGCCCGGACACTGCGCCGGCGCCAGGCAGCCCGTCGCCGCGGCCACCGCGGGCGCGAAACGTCTCTTCGACGAGCCGCCGCAGGCCCGCATCGAGCTCGTGCATCGGCGCAACCGTCGTCGGATCGCCGTCGTCCGCACGGAGGACATCGGCTCCCTCCGCGTACCAGATGTGGCCGGTGGTGATGTCGCCGAACAGCAGCCTGCCCCTGAGCGCAGGGATTCGCGAGCCGCGGTAAATGAAACCGCCGGCGATGGCATCGCCACCGGCGCCCGTATGCGGGTAGGCAATCACCGGATCCGTCGGCTTCACCGTTCCGCGCGTGATCGTCTCGGTGATTTGGATGGGGATGGTGTTGTCGGGCGGCACGGCAGTCATGCCCGCGAGCGTCATCGCCTGCGGTCCTTCGCGGAGCGGATAGCCGTAGTTCGCGCCCTTCTTGACGATGACCGCCGTTTCCCAGGAGGCGAGCCCGATGTTGAACGCGAGCAGCCGCGGCGCCGCGGGCTGCGCGGGATCGACGTCCCAGACCAGCCGGTGCGGGTTTCGGAGACCGGCCGCCCAGATCTCCTTGCGTGCTCCGTCCCAGCCGGCGAAGGGATTGTCGGTGGGGACTCGATACCGGCCGTTCTCGCTGACGGTGCTGGTGGCGGTGTGCTCGCGCAGGTCAGGGATGATGCGCAGAATCTTGCCACTGAGGTTGTCGAGCCGCTGCGGGATCAGCCGGCGCATGTCGCGCTGCTCGCCATTTCCGGAGTCGCCTGAGCCGACGTACATGACCCGCCAGTCCGGATCGCCGCGCCGCGCCGTCGGGTTGAACGTCATTTCCCCCAGCGGATGAATCGGCGACTGCAACTGGAGCCGCAGCACCTCGCGTGCGCTGCCTTCGAATGTCGCGTTCGTGATGTCCCTGTCCGTCCACTCGATCAGCACCGCTTCGCGGTTGATCATGGCGCCCGGCAGTGACGGCGTGACCGTCGTCGGGGTCGTCCGGTAGCCGGATAGATCCAGAGCGGGAACCACCCCTGGCCTGGGGTCTGAGGATCCCTCGCTTGTCGGATCCTCCATGTGGATCGTGTAGAAGACGCCGTTGCCTGCGTAGTCGGGGTCGAAGACGATGTTGATGAGCCCCGTGGCCAAATTGCGCTCGAACGTGAACTTCGTGAAGAGGCCTGGCCGGCCGGCGGCACCGTTGAAGTCCAGGTACGTGGTGAAGTGCTTGCTGTCCTTGTCGAGGATGTAGAGCGGCCCGTTCAGATCGTTGATGAAGAACCGCCGGCTGCCCGGCTCGTCGCGCATGAAGTTCACGCGCGCGAGCTCAGCTCGCGTGTTGTCCCCATCCGCGTCGGCGGTGATCGGCATCTGGACGTAGTCGGCGAGCACGAGCGATGGCCGCCGCTCTGCCTGCACGGCCGGGCCCGCGGCAATGGCCACGTCCTTGTTCGCGGCAAGCGCCCGAAGGTAGTTGACGATGTTCCAGATGTCCGGGTCGGAGAGCCGCCCGTCCCACCCCGCCATCATCGTCGGCGGCACGCCCCTCTTCGCCACGCCGTAGATTTCGCCATCCGTCGAACCGTGGTCCCACTTGTCGTCGGTCAGGTCCGGAGGCTGTTTGCCCCCCTGCTCCTGGATGATCGAGATCAGCACTCCCGCCTTTTCTGCTCCTTGGGCGCGGTTGCCGTGACAGCTCGCACAATTGGCGTCGTAGGCCTGCTTGCCGGCCGCAATCGAGGCCGGCGTCGGCGCGACGGGATTCTTCACTGCCGAGGCTTGCGAATCGGCCTGACCCGGGCTGACGACTGCGCCGCCAGTGACAAGGGCGATCGTAACGAGCGCGAGCGTCGCGGGTTTGAGCCCTGGCGCCATCATCAGTGCCTGGACGGCGCGTCGTCCGCCTTCAAATCGCCGAGTGCGTATTGCAGTCCGGCGAGGATGTGCTCCAGCATCGGCTTGATCGCATAGATCCGTTCGCTGTGGCCGAGCGCCTCGTAGAACACCCGGCCCTGACCTTCCCGGCGGATCCAGCTCAGGCCGAAATCGTGATCGGGCCGCGGATGCTCTTCGAGCGCCCGATCCGCGGGGCTCATCTTCGCGTAATCGATGCTCGTCAGCACGTGAACGTTGTCGCGCGACCACGAGTTGGCGGCCATCGTATAGATCTCGTCGTTGATATCGAACTCCCCCGCCTTGAACATGGCCGTCAGAGGGCTCGCAGGATCGTCGATCTTCACGGTGATCTGCTGAGGATCCAGCCAGTGGAACTTGAAGTAGCCGCCGATCATGCGATTGAAGTCGGGCCACGTGCCGACCTGGGTGTCCGGACCTTGCGGAACCGGCGGTGCGCTCGCGTCCGCCGAGTGGGGAATCATAAGCGCGAAGAAGGCGAAGTCTGCCTGCGTCAATCCACGCGTGCTCCCCTTCATGAGCGTCTGGAACCACGTGCGGGTCAGCGCGTCCACCTCGACGCGATCGAGTTTCTGATCGTGATTACGATCCCCCTGCGTCATCATCAGCGGCGCGAGCGTGCCACCGGCAGTGAAGGAACCGAGCATGGCCGCAGGACCGCCGCCGGGTGCCGGCGGAGCACTGTCCTGATGGTATGAGTCTGACGCGGCATGAATGCCGGCCAGACCCTTGCCGCCGCGGACGAAGTCGAGGAGGGCCTGCCGGCGAGCCGACGTCAGTGCGGCGTCCGCTGGATCGTCGATGAACGCCCCCGTCGTGCTCGCGAGAAAGACTGCGTCGTATTGCTTCAGGTTGTCGGCGTTAATCGCGGCGGGATCATAGGAAATCGTCGTCGACCACGCACCCGTCCTCGTCCCGAGCGCCTCGATTGTCCTGGCGGCCAGTGGGATGGACGAGTGCACGAAGCCGGCCGCGTGCGCCAGGACGAGCACCTTGCGCGGGCGCTGCGGACGCACGGGAGCGCTGGCCGGTAGCGCCGCCATCATGGCCTGCACGGTGGCGGGCTGCGCAGTCTGCGGCTGACCGCCGCGGCCACCCATGTTGAAGGCGGCGGCCAGGCCGGACGCCGGCATCGCGGTGTTGAGAGCGGCCATGAGTTGTTCGCTCGTGACCGACCCAGCATGCGCCGCGTCGGCGGCCGCGAACCACCGGCGACCCGCCGCCTCGAGTTCGTTCGCCGTCACCACTCCGTCCTTGTCGGCGTCAGCGGCGATGAAGACGAGCGCCGACGAAAGCAGCCCGTTGAGGCCTGCGCTCGTTCCTAGCTGGATTGCCGGTGTGCCCTGCCGGGCGGCCAGGCCGGGGCCCGATCCGTTGACGGCGGCCGTGACGATTGCAACCGCGGAAATCGTGAGTACCAGTCGTTGCGATTTCACTGCCCTCTCCTCGAAGAAACCCGGCATTCACTGCGTGTGTTCGGCGACGCGCCCGAGAATACCAGAGCCGGCCTGCACTTTGTGCGGGCCGTACTCCGTTTCGAAAGCTCGCGCGCTCCCGTCCGGACGCTCGAGTAAGCAGAACCCCGGGACCCGACTTCCGCCCGAAGGCAGAGGCCGCAACCCGCGAATCCCCTGGCCCCCGAACCCCGAATCCCGGCGCCTGACCGGGGCGCGGCGGCCGGCCGAGGTGTCCGTTCGGGAGGTCGGTCGTACCCGTTTGGCACGGGGCGCTGGTGAATTTCCAGCGGTATTGCTGCATTTGTCGTGGCACTGCGGTTGCTCCCTCGGGCACAGGGAGTGATTTATGAAAATGCTGGTTGTTCTCGTCGCCGCGGCGGGTACGCTCGCTGCTTCGGCCGCGCCGGCGGCCGCCCAGAGTCGTCATGCCGAGGTGCAGGGCTTCGGCGGCGTCACAGTCGGCACGTCCGTGCTCGGGAGCGCGGTGTCTCCGACATTCGGCGGGCGAGCCGGTTTCGATCTCACTCCGAATATCCAGGTGATTGGCGAGGTCGGTCGCCTGGCGGACATCAAGTCGCCACTCTTCGATCTGCTCGACTTCACGGACCTGCGACTCCGCGTGTCGGCGCTCTACGGCGAAGCGGGCGTCCGGTTTGTCGCCGCTCCGCACTCCGCGGTGCACCCGTACGGCGAGGCGACCGCCGGCTTCGCGCGGCTTGACGCCGGACTCTCCGGCTTCCGCGGACGCACGGACGCGATCATCGACACCGCCACGAATCTGATCAACTCGACGCG
>JBBWZJ010000228.1:0-11289 GCA_039648985.1 Acidobacteriota bacterium
CGGGATCCTTCGGGGGCAGTGGTCCCATGATCGCCCTGAGCTCCTCGGATTCGATGACTTCCTTCTCGAGCAGCCGTTCCGAGAGGACGTCGAGCACGGTGCGCCGCGCGTGGAGCACCTCGCGCGCGGTGTCCGTTGCCTCGCCGACGATGCGCTTGACCTCCGAGTCGATCTTGAGCGCCGTATCCTCGGAATAGTTGCCGCGCTCCTGCATGAACGGCGTATCGAGAAATGCGTTCCGCTTGTGGCCGTTGTAGTTGACGGCGCCCAGCATCTCGCTCATGCCGAACTCCGTCACCATCGCGCGCGCGATGTCCGTGGCGCGCTGCAGATCGTTCTGGGCGCCGGTGGAGAGATGGCCAAAGGCGATTTCCTCCGCCGTACGACCGGCGAGGAGCACCGACAACTGGCTGAGCAGATCCTCACGCGTGAGCAGGTAGCGATCCTCGAGCGGGAGCTGCATCGTGTAGCCGAGCGCCCCGAATCCGCGCTGGACGATGGAAATCTTGTGCACGGGATCGAGCCCCGGCAGGACGCTCGCGACGATCGCGTGCCCCGATTCGTGGTACGCGACGATCCGACGCTCCTTGGTGCTCATGACGCGCTTCTTCTCGAGCCCCGCGATCAGGCGATCGATTGCCTCCTCGAAGTCCTTCATCTCGACCGCCGTCTTGTCCTTGCGGGCGGCCAGCAGCGCGGCTTCGTTCACGAGATTGGCGAGATCCGCGCCCGCAAACCCCGCGGTCCGCGCGGCGATGACCTTCAGATCCACCGCGGTGGCGAGCTTCACGTTCTTCACGTGGATCCGCAGGATCTCTTCGCGCCCGCGGACGTCCGGCTTGTCCACCAGGACCTGGCGATCGAAGCGTCCGGGGCGGAGCAGGGCAGGGTCCAGCACCTCGGGCCGGTTGGTCGCTCCCATGATGATGACGCCCTTGCGTCCGTCGAAGCCGTCCATCTCGGCGAGCAGCTGGTTGAGCGTCTGCTCGCGCTCTTCGTGGCTGCCCATTGGCGACTGGATCCTGGCCTTGCCGAGCGCGTCGAGCTCGTCGATGAAGACGATGCAGGGGGCCTTCACCTCGGCCTGGGCGAACAGATCGCGCACCCGCGCCGCGCCCACGCCGACGAACATTTCGACGAACTCCGATCCGCTCAGGCTGAAGAACGGGACCTTCGCTTCGCCGGCCACCGCCCGGGCGAGGAGCGTCTTACCCGTTCCCGGCGGCCCGACGAGGAGGACGCCCTTGGGGATGCGGCCGCCGATGCTCGTGTATTTCTTGGGGGTCTTCAGGAACTCGACGATCTCACGCAGCTCGTCCTCCGCTTCGTCCACGCCCGCCACGTCCCCAAACCGCACCTTGACGTCGTCGTCGGCGTAAATTTTTGCCTTGCTGCGCGCGAACGACATCACGCCCCCCTCGGCCCCGCCCATGCGGCGGAAGAAGAAGCTCCAGAGGCCGACGAGGAAGATGAGGGGAATCACCCAGCCCAGGACCTCTCCGAGCCAGCGATTCGGAACCTCCCCTGTATATTTGACGCCGGTCTTCTCGAGATCCTCCACGAGCTTGGGATCCTCGATCCGGACGGCGCTGAACGCCCGCGGCTTGGCGGCGGGATCCTTCAGCGTGCCGTGGACGCGGTCCTCCGCGACCGCCACCTCCTGGATTTTGCCGCCGCGCACGAGCTGCTTGAACGCGCTGTACGAGATGGTTTCGCCCGATTGCAGGGAGAAGAAGAACGCCTGCCCGAGCGCGAGCAGCAGGAGCAGCCCCAGAACGTACCACGTCGCCGAACCGGGGCCCGTGCGAGGGGGCAGCCGCCTGTCCCCCGCGCGCCGGGCTTTCGGTTTCGGAGTCTCTTCCGCCATGTCTTGATTTTATCCGCGATTCTGCATGCCCTGCTGTCTCAGGCGTGGACCGGCTCCTCCGCGCGCGCGAACTCGAGCTCGCCTCGCGGCGCGTCGATGCTGACCATCGAGCCCTCGCCGAATTCGCCCTGCAGGACCCGCATCGCGAGCGGATCGAGGACCCGCCGCTGAATGGTCCGCTTCAGCGGACGTGCCCCGTAGGTCGGGTCGTACCCCTCCGCGATCAGGAGATCCTTTGCGCGGTCCGTGAGGGTGACGCGCATCTTCCGATCCTCGAGCCGCTTCATCAGGCCGCGGAGCTGGATGTCGATGATCGTCCGCATCTCCAGCCGCGACAGCGCGTGGAAGATGATGATCTCGTCCAGCCGGTTCAGGAACTCGGGACGGAAGTGCGCCCGGAGCGCGTCGGTCACTTCGCGCTTCACCTGTTCGTCGAGCGCCGCCGATGCGCCGTCCCGCTGCAGCGCCTGTTCGGCGATGTAATGGCTGCCTACGTTCGACGTCATGATCACGACGGCGTTCTTGAAGTCCACCGTGCGCCCCTTGCCGTCGGTCAGCCGCCCGTCGTCGAGCAGCTGCAGCATGACGTTGAGGACCTCCGGATGCGCCTTTTCGACTTCATCGAAGAGGACGACCGAGTACGGGCGACGCCGGACCGCTTCGGTGAGCTGCCCCGCCTCTTCGTACCCGACGTATCCCGGCGGCGCGCCGATCAGCCGCGACACGGTGTGCTTCTCCTGGTACTCGGACATGTCGATCCGGATCATGGCCTGCTCGTCGTCGAACAGGAACTCCGCCAGCGCGCGGGCCAGCTCGGTCTTCCCGACGCCTGTGGGCCCCAGGAACATGAAGCTGCCGAGCGGGCGGTTCGGATCCTGGAGCCCGGCGCGGGCCCGGCGCATCGCATTCGCGACAGCCGAGATCGCTTCGTCCTGGCCGACGACGCGGGCGTGGAGCCGCTGTTCCATCTGGAGCAGCTTCTGAATTTCCCCCTCCATGAGCCGGCTCACCGGGATATGCGTCCAGCGGCTGACGACCTCCGCGATGTCCTCCTCGTCCACTTCTTCCTTGAGCATCCGTCCGGCCTTCTGCATCTCGGCGAGGCGCGCTTCCTCGTCTTTGAGCCGGCGTTCGAGCTCGGGCAGACGGCCGTACTGGAGCTCGGAGGCCTTGGCGTAGTCCCCTGCCTGCTGGGCGCGCTGCATGTCGAGCCGCACATCCTCGAGATCCTGCTTCACCCCCCGCGCCGCCTGGATGGCTTCCTTCTCCTGGTTCCAGTGCGTCGCGAGGCGGCTCTTCTCTTCCTTCAGATCGGCGAGCTCCTTTTCGAGCTTCTGCAGTCGTTCCGCCGAGGCCTTGTCGGTCTCCTTGCGCAAAGCTTCGCGCTCGATCTCGAGCTGCATGATCCGCCGCTCGACTTCGTCGAGCTCCGCCGGCATGGAATCGATCTCCATCCGCAGCCGCGAGGCTGCCTCATCGATGAGGTCGATCGCCTTGTCGGGCAGGAACCGATCCGAGATGTACCGGTTGGACAGCACCGCCGCGGCAACGAGCGCCGAGTCCTTGAACTTGACCCCGTGATGGATCTCGTAGCGCTCGCGGAGCCCCCGGAGGATGCTGATCGTGTCCTCGACCGTCGGTTCTCCGATCATCACCGGCTGGAATCGCCGCTCGAGCGCCGCATCCTTCTCGATGTACTTCCGGTACTCGTCGAGCGTCGTTGCTCCCACGGTGTGCAGCTCGCCGCGTGCAAGCATGGGTTTCAACATGTTGGACGCATCCATCGATCCTTCGGCCGCACCGGCGCCGACAACGGTGTGCAGCTCGTCGATGAACAGAATCACCTGACCCGCCGAGTCGGACACTTCCTTGAGGACGGCCTTGAGCCGTTCTTCGAACTCGCCGCGATACTTCGCGCCCGCCACAAGTGCGCCCATGTCGAGCGCGACGATCCGCTTATTCTTCAGCCCCTCCGGAACGTCCTGCCTCACGATCCGCTGCGCCAGCCCTTCGACGACAGCCGTCTTGCCGACGCCGGGCTCGCCGATGAGGACCGGGTTGTTCTTCGTCCGGCGAGACAGCACCTGGATCACCCGCCGGATTTCGTCGTCCCGGCCGATGACGGGATCGAGCTTGCCTTTCCGCGCGAGCTCTGTGAGATCACGGCCGTAGCGCTCGAGCGACTGGTACGTGCTCTCGGGATTCTGGCTCGTCACGCGCTGCGATCCGCGGACCGCCGTCATCGCCTGGAGAATCGCGTCCTTCGACAGGCCGCGCTGCTGCAGCAGCCGCACGGACGCGGACTTCGCGCCTTCGGAGGCAATGGCGACCAGCAGGTGTTCCGTGCTGACGTATTCGTCCTTGAGCCGCTCGGCTTCCTGTTCGGCCGCTGCCGTCACCTGGCGCAACCGGGCGGACAGCGCCGGCTGCGAGCCCCCGTGCGCGCGCGGGAGCTTCTGCAGCTCAGCCCGTACCGCGCTTGCGAGCGCCGCGGGATCCGCATTCATCTTGCGCACGATCTCGGGAACGATCCCCTCGCGCTGCTCGACGAGTGTCAGCAGCAGGTGCTCCGGCGTGATCTCCGGGTTGCCCTCAGTGTCGGCGAGCTGCTGCGCGGCGACGATCGCTTCCTGCGCCTTCTCTGTGTACTTGTTGATGTTCATGTCAGCTCTCGGCTTTCAGCTGTCAGACTTCAGCTTCAGACTTTCTCGTTCGCGACTTCCTTACCCTTCAGCTTCTCCCACTGCGCCCGTTCGTCCCGGGTGAGCGCCCGCGGAAGCTGGACGTCCACCGTCGCGTATAAATCCCCGCGGTCGTCCGGCTTGCCTACGGCAGGCATCCCATGACCCTTCAGGCGGAACACCTGGCCGCTCTGGGTCGTCTCAGGAATCTTCAGGCGCACCGATCCCGTAATCGTCGGCACCTGCGCTTCGCCGCCAAGCACTGCGGTCGTGACCGGTACCGCAACCTTCGCGTGCAGGTCGTTGCCCTGGCGCTCGAACACCGGGTGGGGCTTCAGGCGGACGCGGAGGTAAAGATCCCCGGAGGAGCCGCCGTTGCCACCGGATTCCCCCTCGCCGGCCGCGCGGACGCGCGAACCGTCCTTGACGCCGACCGGGATCCGCACGTCAACGCTGCGCGCGTGGCCGCCCTGCTTGATCGACACGCGGCGGGTCGCGCCGTGGTACGCCTCTTCCAGCGTCAGCTCGACCTCGTGCTCGATGTCGCGCCCGTTCTGTGCGCGCGGCGCCCGACCCTGGCGCGGACGGCCCCCTTCGCGCTGACCGCCGCCGCCAAAGAACGTGCGGAAGAAGTCCGAGAACGGATCCTCGTTCCCGAACAGCTCGTGCATCTCCTCTTCGCTCATCGTGCGGTAGCCGCCGCCGGGGCCGCCCATGTTGATGTTCCACGCTCCGCCTCCGGGCGCGCCGCCACCGAAGGGCCCGCCCCCGGGGAAGCCCTGCCCCTGCTGCTGCGCCTGTTCGTACTGGCGCCAGTTCGCGCCGAGCTCGTCGTACTTCCGGCGCTTCTCCGGGTCGCCGAGCACTTCGTACGCTTCGTTGATTTCCTTGAAGCGCGCTTCGGCGGACTTGTCCCCGGGATTGACATCAGGATGGTGCTTCCTGGCCAGCTTGCGATAAGCCTGCTTCAGCTCCTTGTCTGACGCAGTTTTCGCGACGCCGAGCGTCTGGTAATAATCCTTGAATTCCAATTACAGCCCCACCATCTCGCTTATCCGCTTGATCTCCAGCGCGATACGCCGCCTGGCCTCGGGCCTCTCGGAATCCTGGTTCATCAGGGGCCGGATCCGCTGCACGGCTTCGGCAATCTCGAGCAGCCGCTGCACGCCCGCGAGGTTGACGCCCCCGTCGTCCACGAGGTGCTTGATCAGGCGCAGGCGCTCGAGCTCGTCGTTCGAATACACGCGGATGCTGCCGATCGTGCGCGTCGGGCGCACCAGCCCGAGGCGCTCGTACTTGCGCAGCGTCTGCGGATGCATGTCGAGCAGGCGCGCGGCCATGCTGATAAAGTAGAGATCTGTTTCTTCCATATCGAACCCGCTGATCCAATGTAGGACTTGATATGGACCGTGTCAAGGTCTCCGCCGCCGCATGGGCATCCAGCTGTGTGATTTCATCACCGTCGGGCTCCTCGTCGTCCTCGAGGGGCTGCTCAGCGCCGACAACGCCCTCGTCGTCGCGGTGATGATCCTGGGCCTGCCGCGGTTTGAACAGAAGAACGCGCTCCGCTACGGCCTCGTCGGCGCCTTTGTGTTTCGCACGATAGCGACCCTCCTCGCCGTCTACCTGATCCGGCTCGCCTGGATCAAGCTGCTCGGCGGTCTGTACCTGCTGTACCTGACGCACCAGCACTTTTTCCGCAGCGGCACGGCGGACGAGCGGAGCAAACCCCGGCCCGCGCGCCCCTGGATGGGCCTCTCCGCTCTCTGGGGCACCATCCTGAAGGTCGAGCTCGTCAACATCGCGTTCTCGGTCGATTCGATCCTTGTCGCTGTGGCGATGTCGCCCAAGACCTGGGTCGTGCTGACCGGGGGGCTGCTGGGGATTGTCGCCATGCGCGTCGTGATTTCGCGCCTGCTCGCGATCGTGCGGCGCTACCCGGCGATCGTCGACGGGGCGTTCATCATCATCGCGCTCGTCGGGGCCAAGCTCCTGCTGGAATACGCGGCCGCGATGGACTGGACGGATGTCGAGATCCCGAAATGGCTTTCGCTCGGCGTCATCGTTGTGACGTTTTGTGCCGCGTATTTGTACGCACGGCGGCAGGGACCGGTAGGGGACGACGAAGCGGCGACGGCGCTGCTGGACGCCGGCCGCGGTGGGGCAGGTGGCAGCTAGTGGCCACTAGCGATCGAGCTTCAGGTCGAGGACTTTTTTCTCGCCATCCTCCAGCGTGATCCTGGACGCCTTCGTCTTGATGCGCTCCAGCAACTCGGGATCGCCCCATTCTCCCTGTGCGAGGTAGTCGGCTGCGGCCGCGTAGTACCCGCCGGGCGGCAGGCCCCGCAGCTTGAAGCGCCCCTCCTGGTCGGGGCGGGCGCTCACGACGTAGCGGCTGTTGGGAATGGTCCAGCGCTCCGGGTCGTCCGAGAAGACCATCACCGTGTAATCCTTCACGGGCGCGCCGGACGGCCCCTTCACCGCGCCCGAGAGCTCCGTCACCTTCGAAGTGACCACGATCTCGATCCCGGCGATCGATTCCGTGCCCTTGAACTCCATGCCCCTGTCCGTGACGTCCTCGCCGTTCACGAGCACCGATCTGAGCATCCATCCCTGCGGCAGGTTGACCACGCGCAGCACGAACGCGCCTGCGAGACCGCGCAGTTCGAACGTGCCGTCTGCATTTGCCTGTGCGGGAGGTCCGGATCCCATCATCGAGATCTCGTTGCTCGGTATCGCCATCACGCGCAGCGCCGGCATGTTCGATGGACGCGCGCCATCGGCGAACGTGATCTGCCCGCTTGCCGTGGCCCCTTTCGATTGCGTGATGACGACGTTGCCGAGGTCTTCGCCGTTGACCGCAAGAACGACCGAGCCGGATTCGGCTTGCGGGGTGCCTGGTTCGCTGATGGTTGCCGAGAAGCTCATCATGTCGCCGCTGCCCGTCGTCATGATCTGCATCGTGCGCGACTGCAGGATGAATTCGCCGGGCGGCAGACCCGCGAGCGTGAACGTGCCGTCGCGGTTCGTGCGTGACGACGAACCGCCGAGCATCATACCCATCATGTTGTCACCGTTGCGCGACATGGCCGTCACCATCGATCCTGCCGACGGCTTGCCGTCCGAGCCGATGACCACTCCCGTGATCCTGGCGAGACGTACGGGGAGGAGGGCAAAATCCGTGTTGTGGGCGTCCTGCCCTGCCGCGATGGTGATTTTCTGCGCGTCGCTGCCGTTCGCCGTCCCTGGGAAGTACGTGGGTGCGTATCCGGCGGCCGACACCGAATTGGCCGCAGTCGGTGTGCCCATCATGCTCACCTCCATTGCGATCGTGTCGCGAAGGGTCGCGCTGATGTAGTAGTCACCGGCGGGCAATCCGTAGAGCCGGAACTGACCGAGGTCGTTGGTGGGCATCATCCTGCCGGCTGGCTGAAGGCGCCGCTGCCCATTCGACCAGACCGAACGCATCGCGGCGACCATCGCCTCGGTGACGGGCTCGCCGAACTCGTCCAGGATGCGGCCGGTGATCGCGCTCCCGCGCGGGATCAGGATGTTGGCCTTATCGAGGATCTGTCCGTCCGCAAGTTCGAGGGGCTTGCCCGACTCGAAGGGGCGTGTCTGTCCGTACTGCGCCGACACGTATCCGGACTTGGTTGCCGACAGGCTGAATCGCCCGGCCGGCAGTCCGCGGAACTCGAAGCGCCCGTCGTCGTCGGTTGTCGCCAGCTTCATCCCGATGTCGGGTCCGAACACCCGCACCTGCACGCGCCGAACGGCGCTCCCGGTCTCTGCAGAGAGGACCCGCCCCCGAATGCGCCCGGTCCCCGTCTTGATCTCCCGCGACGCCATTCCGGGCACGCCCGCCCGATCGCGCGACGGGCCGTTGATGATGACCTGCTGCTGATCCCGCGCATCGACAGCAGGGGAGAGCAGCGCCAGCACGCACACGCCGGCGATAGTGACTCTGCGCATAGGCGGATTCTTGCACGGTTCGCGACGCCCGCCCGCACTTCGGTACTTTTGGCACGCTGCACCTTGGCACCTTCGGCACCCCAGGCACCCCCGGCACCCCTGGCACCCCTGGCACCCCTGGCACCCCTGGCACCCCTGGCACCCCTGGCACCCTTGGCACCTTGGCACCTTGGCACCCTTGCCACCCTCCCCGCTATACTTCCCCTGGAACTCTCCCGAATGATCCGTCCATTTGATGCTGTTCTCGTGATTGCGTTCGGTGGCCCGCAGGGGCCGGCGGATGTGCGGCCGTTCCTCGCGAATGTCCTCCGCGGCCGGCGCGTGACGCCGGAGCGCGTGGAGGAAGTGGCGCATCACTACGAGCTGTTCGGCGGCGTGTCCCCCCTGACGGAGCTCACGATGCGGCAGGCCTCGCTAATGCGGGATCGCCTGCGCGACGAGGGGCTTGCGCTTCCGGTGTATCTGGGGATGCGGAACTGGCATCCGTACCTCCAGGACACGCTGACGCAGATGTCGCGGGATGGCGTGACGAGGGCAGTGGGGTTCATCGCCGCGGCCCAGCGCAGCTATTCGAGCTGCACGCAGTATCGCGAGAACGTCGATGCCGCGCGCGCCGGTCTTCGCAAGGCGGGCCTGCGGGACGTGTCGGTCACGTATGTGGGCGACTGGCATACGCACCCGGGCTTCGTCGAGGCGAACGCCGCCCACGTCACCGAAGCGCTCGCGACGCTTCCGGCCGACCTCCAGCGCGTCGCGCGCATCGTCTTCACCGCGCACAGCATTCCCGTCTCCATGGCGGAACGTTCGCTCTATCGGCGGCACCTCGAAGAGTCCGCTGCCGCGATCGCCGCGAGGCTCGGGCGCACCGACTTCGCGCTGGTCTATCAGAGCCGCAGCGGCCGTCCCGAAGACCCGTGGCTGGGGCCCGATGTGGGCGAGTATCTAAAGGAGGAGCACGCCCGGGGACTGCGCGCCGTCGTGCTTTGTCCAGTGGGGTTCCTGTGCGACCACGTGGAGGTGCTCTACGACCTCGACATCGAAGCCGCGAACGTCTGCCGAGACATCGCCCTGCCGATGGCGCGCGCGAGCGCCGTCAACGATCATCCGCGATTCATCGACACGATGGTGGACGCCGTCATGCAGACCGTGCGCCGCTACGACCACGCCCGCCCACTGCAAATTGTCGCTGCCGCCAGTTTATGAGCGGCAGACGAAGGTGCCAAGGGTGCCAAAGGTGCCAAGGTGCCAAGGTGCCAAGGTGCCAGAAGTGCCAGGTGCAACAGTGCCAAAGTGCACCCCTGGCACCCTTGGCACCCCTGGCACCCTGGCACCCTGGCACCCCTGGCACTCTGGCACCCCTGGCACTCTGGCACCCCTGGCACACTTGGCACCCTTGGCACGACTGAATAACCCCCTCGGCCTCTCCCGTCCCATCTGGCTGATCGGCTGGGTGAGCTTCTTCACCGACATGGCCAGCGAGATGGTCTATCCGCTGCTGCCGCTGTTCCTGACCCAGGTGCTCGGGGCCGGCGCGATGTCGCTCGGCGTGATCGAGGGGGCCGCCGATGCGGCGAACAGCGCGCTCAAGATCCTGTCCGGCTGGTGGTCGGATCGGAGCTCGCCGAAGAAGCTCGTGTTCGCGGGGTACGGGCTGGCATCCGCGGTCCGCCCACTCATTGCGCTCGCGCACGCGTGGCCGCAGGTGCTCGCGATCCGCTTTACTGACCGGCTCGGCAAAGGGATTCGCGGCGCACCAAGAGATGCGATGCTCGCGGCGCTCGCACCTTCGTCCGCGCGTGGGCGGGTCTTCGGTTTCCACCGCGCAATGGACCACGCCGGAGCCGTCACAGGGCCGCTCATCGCTTCGGCGTTTCTGTATTTCTATCCCGGTCAGTACCGCCCGCTCTTTGCGCTGACGATCGTCCCCGGTGTCGTCGTCATGCTCTTCATCCTGCGGATTCCCGAGCCGGCGCGAGCCGCGGCCGCCCTGAACGAGGGCCGCCTCGATCGGCCGAACCTGAACGCCCCGCGGGCGGCGGGCGCGGCCGCGAAGCTCGATCGCCGGTTCTACATGGCCATCCTCGTCATCCTGATCTTCTCGCTCGGGAATGCGAGTGACGCGTTCCTGCTCCTGCGTCTCAGCGGCCTTGGCGTCCCGGCCTTCTGGATTCCTCTCCTCTGGTCCGCCCTCCACGTAGTCAAGTCCACATCGTCGATCGTGGGCGGATCGCTCTCTGACCGGTTCGGCCGCCGCGGGATGATCGCGCTCGGGTGGATCATCTACGCCGCCGTGTATGCCGCGTTCGGTTTTTCCAATTCGAAGCCTGTCGTCGTCACGATCTTTCTCGTGTACGGCTTGTACTTCGGAGTGACCGAGGGCGCCGAGAAGGCGTGGATTGCTGACATGGCGCCCGTCGCGCGCCGTGGTACGGCATTCGGGATCTACAACGCCGCGCTCGGCGTCGGTGGCCTCGCCGCCAGCCTGCTGTTCGGTCTCCTGTGGACGCGCATCTCGCCTCGTGCCGCATTCCTCACCGGCGCCGCCCTCGCAGTCCTCGCGTCGATGATGCTCATGCTGTTCAGGCCGAGCGATCAGTCGGCCGGCCAGGCAGGGTACCCGCTGGGGGACAGTAACCAGTCGCCAGCCGCCAGTCGCTAGTCGCTAGTAGCCAGCAGCCAGTAGCCAGTAACGACTAACCAGTGACCAGTGACCAGTCGGCGGTAGCCAGTCGGGAATCTCGAGACGCGGATCCCGGATCCCGGATCCCG
>JBBWZJ010000235.1:0-5002 GCA_039648985.1 Acidobacteriota bacterium
CGGGATCCGGGATCAGGGATTGGGATCAGGCATTGGGAAGTGTGAATCGTAACCGCAGCTGGAAGCCGGAAGCCGGAAGCCGGCAGCTCGGAGCTGGGAGCCGGAAGCGGGAAGCCGGCAGCTCGGAGCTGGAAGCCGGAAGCCGGAAGCTGAAAGCTGATGGCTGAGGTCTGATAGCTGATAACTGCTGCCGAGCGCTAAACATCGTCCCGTTCGTCGTGCATGCCGAGGTCGAGCGATTTCCCTGTGAAGTGGATCGCGTGCGCCGCGATCTTGTCGCGGAGCAGGCGACGGGCCGCGCCGTAGTGGACGTGCGGCACGGTAAGCTGCCGCGCGAATGCGCGCATGCGGTAGATCAGAATCAGCGTGACCTGTTCCCCCTGTCCTTCGCGCCATGACAGCCCGCCGATGCGCGAGTACGGAATGAATCCGGCATCGGCCCAGATCCCCTCCTCGTAGAAGCCGCGCCCAATCTTCAGGCTGAGCGGGACCGCATACCCGTAGTAAACGAGCATCATCGTTTCGCCGAAGACGTCCACCGGGTGCATCCGCAGCACGACGAGCTTGTAAACGATCAGGAGACTGAGGATCGCCCCGAGGATCAGGAGGAGCCCATAAAAGGGCGGCCGGCGACCCGGCCAGGTGAGCAGCGCCGACGCCCGCAGCCGGCGGAAGCGGAAAAACTGCAGGAACAAGCGAAGATCGGCCACGAGGAAACCGACGCCAAGCAGGAACAGCAGCTGCGGCAGCGCGTGCACCGGATTATTTTAGCCGCGCCCGAGTCCCGAGCTCCGAATCCCAGTCCCGAGTCGCGAATCCCGAATTCCGAGTCCCGAGTCCCGGGTCGGCCAGCGAGTTGCTGCGCGCGAGCGACGAGCGGTCACGCTATCGCGCGAGCACCGTCCGCATCCACCCGAGCGGGCCGCTGCCGTGCGCGGTGGGGTCGTGCAACCAGTCGGGCGGCGTGAGCCAGACGAACGCCAGAATTGCGATCACCATGAGATCGTACTGCCAGGTCGCGCGCTCGTACGTCCAGAAGAACGCATTCCACAGGACGCGCGCCGGAAGCGTCGCGGCGCTCTTCATGCCACCACCTTCTCCGGATGAGCCTGCAGCTCGCGATACGTATAGATGATGCGGTCGGCCACGGTGAACACGGACAGCACCCCAATCACCCACATCACCGCCGCCATGCGGTTCGTGAACGCGCCTATCAGGAAGAGGACGATCCGCTCCGGCCGCTCCATGAATCCGACCTTGCACCTCGCGATCAGGGATTCGGCGCGGGCCCGCGTGTAGCTCGTCATGATCGCGAACATCATCGCGAGTGCCGTGATCATCACGTAATCGGTGCGCCCCAGGCGGGAGTACAGATAAATGAGCCCGACGAAGAGCGCGATGTCCGAGAAGCGGTCGATGACCGAGTCCCAGAACCCGCCGAACACGCTGACCGCGTTCAGCTGATGCGCGACCTTCCCGTCGATGAAATCGAAGATGTTCGCGACACCCATGATGAACCCCGCCAGCACGAACCGCCCCCGCCCGAGCGCCACTGCCGCGGCCACGTTGATGAGCAGCCCGACGAACGTGAGGATGTTCGGGTGAATCCGCAGCGCCACGCACGTGCTGATGATCAGCTGGAGCGGGAACATGCAGATACGGCCGATGAGACCGGTGAGCGTCATGGCTGAACGTGCTTCATACGGTGATGGGGACTCTCCGCCCGCGGATCGGGGCGGTATAATCAGAGGTTCGTAAACACGCGAAACGCGCAGTGTAATGCATGCCGATCGGTGATCTCAAGGGCCAGATCGCCCGCCTGCCGGAACAACCCGGCGTTTACCTGTACTACAACGGGCACGGGGATACCCTGTACGTCGGCAAGGCCAGCGTGCTGCGGGACCGCGTGCGGAGCTATCTGGGGGCGCACGGCACCAGTCCCCGGATCGACGCCCTGCTGCACGAGGCGCAGCGGCTCGAGGTCATCGTCACGGATTCGGTTGTCGAGGCGCTCGCGCTCGAGAACAACCTGATCAAGCAACGCGCGCCGAAGTACAACATCCTCCTCCGCGACGACAAGACGTATCCGTACCTGCAGTTGACGACGGGGGAGGACTACCCGCGCGTGCTCGTCGCACGACGCGTGGAGCGCGACGACCACCTGTACGCCGGCCCCTTCATGCCCGCCTCGCTGGCCCGCCGGACCATGTCGCTGACGCACAAGCTGTTTGGGTTGCGGTCGTGCAACGAAGTGATCACCGGCGACAGGCCGCGACCGTGCCTCGAGTTCGACATCAAGCGGTGCGTCGCGCCGTGCGTCCGGGAGCTCTGCTCCCAGGACGAATACCGCGTCGCGGTGGAGCACACGAAGATGTTTCTCGAGGGACGCAACGACGAGCTGCTCGTCACGCTCCGGGATCGCATGGCGGCGGCGGCGCTCTCGGAACAGTTCGAGCGAGCGGCGCAGCTTCGCGATGCGATCCGCACGATCGAAACTCTGCAGGCCCGTCAGCAGAAGATGGCCAGCCCGGAGCTCGGCGATCGCGACGCGTTCGGCTTGAAAGTCGGACCGGCCGGGGCTGTCGTGCAGATTTTCCAGATGCGCCGCGGCCGCGTGGTCGAGCGCATCGAGCTCGTGACGGATGCGGCGTCGGAGACGAGGCCCACCGGCGGCGCCCCCGCCGACACCGCTCCGATGTCTGAGAGCGTTCTGCCGTCCGACGAACAGCCCTGCGTCCAGACGCCCGCCCCGCCAGGCCTGACCGACTGCGACGTGCTGCAGGCCGCCATCCAGCAGTTCTATGCGGAGCGGACGGCGGCCCCCGAAGTGCATATCCCTGTGACGCTGGCCCCCGCCGACACCGACCTGATCGAGAAGTGGCTTTCCGGCGAAGCCGGGCGCCGCGTCCGTCTGGTCGTCCCCAGGCGCGGAGAGAAGCGGGGCTTGCTCGACCTGGCATCGCGCAATGCGGAGGTCGCTTACCAGGCACGGTTCAACGGAAATGTGGCCGCGAACTATGACGCGCTCGAAACCCTCCGCGTCGTGCTCGGCCTGCGGGCCGCCCCGCGGCGGATCGAGTGCTTCGACATCTCCACCATCCAGGGGAGCGAGACCGTCGCGTCGATGGTCGTCTGCGAGGATGGGCGGATGAAGCGGTCCGAGTATCGGAAGTTCCGCATTCGCGGAAACGCCCTCACGCGCGCCGGCGGCGGCGCGGCTGCGGACGGCGACCGTCACAGCCCCGCCGAGCTCCAGCGGCTGGCCTCCGATGCGCCCGACGCGCGGACGCCCGCCCCGGGGTCGCGGTTCCTGAACGACTTCGCCGCGATGCACGAAGTCGTGTTGCGCCGGTACCGGAAGCTGCTCGAAGCGGGGGGGCCGTTCCCGGATCTCATCCTGATCGACGGCGGTAAGGGGCAGTTGTCGTCGGCGTACGCCGCCCTGCAGGAGCTCGGGCTCGGGAACCTCGTGGCGACCGGCATTGCGAAGAAGGAGGAGCTGCTCTTCACGCGCGATCTCGAAGAGGCGATCGCCTTGCCGCAGGACAGTCCGTCACTGCTGCTCATCCAACGCATCCGCGACGAAGCGCACCGGTTCGCCGTCACGTTCCACAGGCTGTCGCGGACGAAGCGGGACCTCCAGTCCGAGCTGGACGCCGTCAGCGGAATTGGCCCGCGTCGCCGGAAGGCGCTCCTCACTGCGTTCGGCAGCCTCGCGGGTGTTCGCCGGGCCACGCGCGAGGAGCTGGTCACGATCGTCGGCGCCAAGTGCGCCGACGCCGTGCTGGCCCACTTTGCGCGCCAGGGGTGAGCAGCTTAAGTGCTTGTGACGGCTGTACTTTTGCCGTATTCTTGAGCGCTCTTTCGCCGGCGTTCGCCGGCGCGGCCATCTGCGGCCTTCAGATTTCGGACTTCAGACGTTTTTGATGAATCCTCGCGTCGTTTCGGGCATGCGTCCGACAGGAAAGCTCCACCTGGGTCACCTCGTGGGGGCACTCGACAATTGGGCGGCGCTGCAGGCCAGCTACGACTGTTTCTACTTCGTCGCGGACTGGCATGCGCTCACGAGCGATTACGCCGACACCTCGGAAATCGTTCGGAGCGCCTACGACATGGCGGCCGACTGGATCGCCGCGGGTCTCGATCCGGAGCGCAGCACGCTGTTCATCCAGTCTCTCGTGCCCGAGCACGCCGAGCTCTTTCTGCTGCTCTCGATGACGGTGCCGATCCCGTGGCTCGAACGCGTGCCGACATACAAGGAGCAGGTGGAGCAGCTGACGGAAAAGGATCTCTCCACCGTGGGCTTCCTGGCGTACCCGCTGCTGCAGACCGCCGACATCGTCATCTACAACGCCGCGTTCGTGCCGGTTGGTGAGGATCAGGTTCCGCATCTCGAGCTCAGTCGCGAGATCGTCCGTCGTTTTCACAAGTTCTACGGCGAGCTGTTCGTCGAACCCCGCCCGTTGCTGACGACCTTTCCGCGGCTGCCCGGTCTGGACAACCGCAAGATGTCGAAGAGTTACGGCAACACGATCAACCTCTCGGACGATGGGGAAACGGTGCGGAAAAAGGTGATGCAGATGTATACGGATCCGAAACGCATCCGCGCCGACGTGCCCGGGACCGTGGAAGGCAATCCTGTGTTCATGTATCACGATGCCTTCAACCCGGACCGCCCCGAAGTGGACGATCTGAAGGACCGCTACCGGGCGGGCAAGGTCGGGGACGTCGAGGTGAAGACGAAGCTCGCAAAGGCGTTGAACGCGCGTCTCGAGCCGATGCGCAGCCGCCGCGCAGAGCTCGTCGCCCAGCCGTCGCGGCTGCGGGACATTCTCCACGAGGGATCGCGAAAGGCGCAGACCATCGCGCAGGAAACCATGGAACGGGTGCGCACCGCCACCAGGCTGGATTACCGCTGATGGAACCGCAGGACTTCGAATCCATTCTCGAGGCCTACCCCGTGCACCTCGACAACTTCGAGGGACCGCTCGATCTCCTGCTG
>JBBWZJ010000255.1:0-21048 GCA_039648985.1 Acidobacteriota bacterium
GTCGTCTGGCCGGCCCCGGGCATCGGCGACATGCAGGGTGGACTCGGCCGCACGCGTTTGCCGGCGCAGAACCTGAATCATTTCACTGCCGCGACCGGCCCCGCGATCGTGCGCGGCCACCGCCTGCCGGCCGACCTGAAGGGCAACCTGCTCTTCACCGAACCCGTGGGCCGCCTGATCCGCCGCGCCGCGATCGACAACGTCGAAGGGCTCACGATCCTGCGCAACGTGTATCCGGGCGCGGAGTTCGTGACAAGCCACGATCAGTTGTTCCGCCCGGTGAACATCAGCAACGCGCCCGACGGGACGGTGTACATCGCGGACATGTACCACGGCATCATCCAGGAGCTGCAGTGGTCCGGGCCCGGATCGTATCTCCGCGCCAAGATCGAACAGTATCAACTGGACAAGGTGTCGGGCCACGGGCGGATCTGGCGGCTGCGGTACGACGGCCGCCCCGCCGTACCGGCGACCTCCACGAACATCGGGCAGCCGGCCATTCCGGCGATCGAGCCGGACTTCGCCGCGCCGCGGATGTACAGCGAAACCCCCGCGCAGCTGGTTTCGCACTTGACCCACGCGAACGGGTGGTGGCGGGACATGGCCCAGCGCCTGCTGATTCTGAAGCAGGACCGATCGGTCGTTCCGGCGCTCGAGAAACTCGTGCGGACGTCGGACAACCAGGTTGCGCGCTTCCACGCGTTGTGGACGCTCGAGGGACTGAACGCGCTCGATCCGCGGCTTGTCCGCGAGGCGATGAAGGATGCCGAGCCCCGGATGCGGGCGCAGGCCATTCGTGCGAGCGAGACGCTCTACAAGGCGGGCGACAGGTCTTTTGCCGACGATTACCGCTCGCTCGCCAGGGATCCCGATACCGGCGTGGCGATTCAGTCGATGCTCACGATCAGCCTGTTCAAGCTGCCCGACGCAGCCGACGTCATCAAATCGGTCAAGGCGGCGAACAAGGCAAAAGGCGTGGCCCTTATCGGCGACCGGCTGCTCGCGCCTCCGGCAGCGACAACGTTCGGTGGCGGACGGCGCGGCCCGCTGACGCCCGAGCAGGAGAAGCGGCTCCAGCAGGGCAGCGAGGTATTCGGCTCGCTGTGTTTCTCCTGCCACGGCACGGATGGACTCGGCCAGCCCATGGCCGGCGCGGCGCCCGGTGTCACGATGGCGCCGCCGCTCGCCGGTTCGCCCCGCGTGCAGGCGCACCGCGACTACGTGATCAAGGTGCTCCTCCAGGGACTCACCGGTCCGGTGGACGGCAAGACCTATCCCGAGGTGATGGTGCCCATGGGCGGCAGCAGCGACGAATGGGTGGCCGGGATCGCCTCGTACGTCCGCAGCAGCTTCGGCAACAGCGGCGGCCTGGTGACTCCGGCTGATGTCGCTCGCGTTCGCGCCGAGACGGCATCGCGCAAGGCGCTGTGGACCGTGCCGGAAATCGAGGCGTCGCTGCCACGGCTGCTCGACGGCCAGCAGTGGAAGCTCACGGCCAGCCATGCTCCGGAGGCGGCCGCGGGCGCCGCCACCTTACGTGGCTGGAATTCCGGAGTGCCTCAGGTCGCCGGCATGTGGTTCGCCGTCGAACTGCCGCAGCCGGCTGTCGTCGCCGAGTTACAGTTCGACTCGCCGGTACTCGGCGGGGGCGGCGGCCGCGGCGGGCGGGGTGCGGCACCGGCAGCCGCCGCCGGACCCGCTGGTCCGTCTGCTGCGGGCGGCCCTCCCGCATCGGCGGCTGGCGCGGCGCCTGGAGGAACGCCCGGCACCACGGCGCAGCCCGCAGCCGCACAGCCCGTTGCTGCCGCCCCCGGAGGACGCGGCGGCGCCGCCGCACCAGTGATCGGGTACCCGCGCGGCTACTCCGTCCAGGTCTCAATGGATGGCTCGACGTGGAGCCGGCCGCTTGCGGAAGGGAAGGGCGAAGGCGCGCGCACGGTCATCACGATCCCGCCAACACGCGCGAAGTTCGTCCGCATCACTCAGACGGAAACGGTTCCCGGCGCCCCCAACTGGTCGATCAGCAACCTGCGCATCTACGAGGCCCCGGCGTCCGCAGCGACGAAGCCGGCCCCCTGATCGCACGCGAGCCCCCTGTCACCGGCGCCTCGGCCGGCCCAGACCGCTGAGGCGCCGTCATCTCACCGCGCTGTCGTCCACCGCCAGTCGCGGATGGACGGCATGTCCTCTCCGTGGGCGCGGATGTAGCGCCGGTGTTCGGCCAGGCTGTCCGCCATCCGCTGTTTGAGCGCGGCGCCTCGCGCGCCGAGTTGCGGGAGCCGATCGATCGCGTCGCCGACCAGGTGAAATCGGTCCAGATCATTCAGCACGGCCATGTCGAAGGGGGTCGTAATCGTGCCTTCCTCCTTGTAGCCACGGACGTGCAGGTTGCGATGGTTCGTGCGGCGATATGTCAGCCGGTGAATGAGCCACGGGTATCCGTGATACGCGAAGATGATGGGCTTGTCGACCGTGAAGAACCGATCGAAATCGGCCTCGCTCAGGCCGTGCGGATGCTCGGTCTCGGGCTGGAGCCGCATCAGATCCACGACGTTGACGACGCGGACCTTCAGTTCGGGCAAGTGCTCGCGCAGGATCGCCGTCGCGGCGAGAATTTCGAGTGTGGGAACGTCACCCGCGGCGGCCATCACCAGGTCGGGCTCTCCGCCGCTCTCGGTGCCCGCCCATTCCCAATCGCCGATGCCGGCCGCGCAGTGTCGCACCGCGGCCTCCATCCCGAGCCACTGCGGCGCCGCGTGCTTGCCGGCTACGACGATGTTGACGTAGTGACGACTGCGCAGGCAGTGGTCCATCACGCTCAAGAGGCAGTTGGCATCCGGCGGCAGATACACGCGGACGACCTCCGCCTTCTTGTTGATCGCGTGATCGATGAACCCGGGATCCTGGTGCGTGAAGCCGTTGTGATCCTGCCGCCAGACGTGACTGGACAAGAGGTAGTTCAGCGACGCGATGGGCTTCCGCCAGGGCAGTCCGCGCGTGATCTTGAGCCACTTGGCGTGCTGGTTGAACATCGAATCGACGATGTGGACGAAGGCTTCGTACGTGTTGAACAGGCCATGACGTCCGGTGAGGAGATACCCCTCGAGCCAGCCCTGGCACTGATGCTCGCTCAGCATCTCCATGACGCGGCCGTCGGGCGCGAGCCACTGGTCGCCCGCCTCGGTGCCGGCGATCCACTGCCGGGCCGTCACTTCGAAGACGGCATCAAGCCGGTTCGAGACGGTCTCGTCAGGACCGAAAATGCGGAAGTTCCGCGAGGACTCATTGAGGCGGATGACGTCGCGAAGGAAGCGCCCCGCGACGCGCGTGTCTTCGGCCTCGACTGCGCCGGGCCCCGGAACCGCGACCGCATACTCGCGGAAATCCGGCATCCGGAGATCCTTCAGCAGCAATCCTCCATTGGCGTGCGGGTTGGCCCCCATGCGCGCGGTGCCGGCTGGGGCGAGGCTGCGCAGCGAGTCCTGCAGCGTACCGTTCCGATCGAAGAGCTCCTCGGGGCGGTAGCTTCGCAGCCAGTGGTCGAGCATCGCGAGGTGCGCCGGGTTGCGCCGGGGATCGGAGAGCGGCACCTGGTGCGCGCGGAACGTCCCTTCGACAGGCTGCCCGTCCACGATCTGCGGTCCCGTCCAGCCCTTGGGCGTCGCAAGGACGATCATCGGCCAGCGCGGACGCGACGTGTTCCCCCCCGACCGCGCTGACGCCTGGATCGCGTGGATCTGCTGAACCGACCGGTCGAGGGCCGCCGCCATGAGCGGGTGCACGACCGCGGGATCATGGCCTTCGACGAAGAGCGGTTCCCAGCCGCAGCCGAGGAGCAGCTGCCGCAGCTCTTCACGCGGAATCCGCGCCAGGACGACGGGGTTCGCGATCTTGTAGCCATTCAGATGGAGGATTGGCAGCACGGCGCCGTCTGTGGTGGGGCTGAGGAACTTGTTCGAGTGCCACGCGGTCGCCAGGGGGCCCGTTTCGGCCTCGCCGTCCCCGATCACACAGGCGGCGATCAAGCCGGGGTTGTCGAAGACCGCGCCGAAGGCATGGCTCAGGGAGTACCCGAGCTCGCCCCCCTCATGGATGCTCCCCGGCGTCTCCGGCGCAGCATGGCTGGGGATGCCACCGGGAAACGAAAACTGGCGGAAGAGCGTCTTCAGGCCGGCTTCGTCGCGCGTCACGGACGGGTAGACTTCGGTGTACGTGCCCTCGAGGTACGTGTTCGCGACAACCGCGGGCCCGCCGTGCCCCGGCCCGGAGATGTAAATCATCTCGAGGCCGTACTCCGTGATGGCGCGGTTCAGATGCGCGTAGATGAAGTTCTGGCCGGGGGTCGTCCCCCAGTGGCCGAGCAGGCGCGGCTTGATGTGTTCCGCCCGGAGCGGCTCGCGCAGCAGCGGATTGTCCAGCAGGTAGATCTGTCCGACCGACAGGTAGTTTGCCGCGCGCCAGTATGCGTCGATGCGCGCGAGGAGCTCAGGGGCAATCGTCATGAAGGCGGTTCTCCGGTCTTACTGCACGAGGCGATACGCCGCGCGCGCGATGACGGCTTCCTCGTCCGTCGGAATCACATGGACGGCGACCCGCGCCGCCGGCGTGGAGATCACACACGCGTGTACGCGATTCCTCTCTTCCTCGATCTCGACGCCGAGGAACTCGAGCCCTTCGCAGATGCGCGAGCGCACGACCGCGCCGTGCTCGCCGATCCCACCCGAGAAGACGAGCACGTCGAGCCCACCGAGGGCCGCGGCGTACGCGCCAATCTGTTTCTTCACGGAATAGCAGTAGATCGACACCGCCAGCCGGCAGCGCTCATCAGCCGCTTCGCGCGCGAGCAGTTCGCGCATATCAGTGGTCCCGCCCGAGAGTCCGGCCAGCCCCGCGGCATCGCTCAACTCGCGTTCCACCTGGTCGGGATCGAAGCCGGTCGTCCGCGCGATGTACGTGACCACTCCAGGGTCCAGATCGCCGGAGCGTGTGCTCATCACAACGCCCCCAATCGGCGTGAAGCCCATGCTCGTGTCGACCGACCGGCCGCCGCGGACCGCTGCAAGGCTCGAACCGTTCCCGAGATGCGCAAGCACGATCTTCTGTGCGGTGGGCGCGGCTCCTGTTCGCTGCTGCAGCTCGTCGAGCAGGAATGTGTATGAGAGGCCGTGGAACCCGTAGCGCCGGACCCCCTCGGCGGCAAACCGATCCGGGATGGCCAGACGGCGGCTGACATCGGGAAGGTCGGCGTGGAACGCCGTATCGAAGCAGACGATTTGCGGCGTGGCGGGCAGCAGCCGCTCGGCGGATTCAATCAACGCGATTTCGTCCGGGAGGTGGTTGGGTGCGAAGCGGACAAGCTGCCGAAGCGTGGCGACGAGCTCGGAGGTGACGCGTTGCGGAGCGGAGAGGGATGGGCCGCCGTGCACGATCCGGTGCCCGACAGCGGCGAGCGGACATCGCGCAAGGTCCTCACTGACGTGCTCCAGCAGCTGCTCCATCGCCGCAGCCCTGGAGTGCGCATCGACCGTGCCACGACGGAGCGCCACCGGTCGCGGCTCGGAGGTGAACAGGCCGAACTTGATGCTCGAGGACCCGCTGTTGACCGCAAGGAGCGAACGACCGGCGAAAGACGCGTCAGAGCTGCCTGTGGAATGAGCCATGTGAGCCGTCGTGGCCTACCATTGTGCCGCACCACCCTCCTTTCCGTGGGCTGATTCCGCCACCCACGGAGAGAGTGACGGGTGCGCGCAAAAGACGCAGAGACCGGGCACGGAGAGTCGCGATAGGCTAGTCCTGCTGGACTCAGTGATGGAAGACACGCTCGTCAAACAGATCGACCCCGTGTGCGGCATGACCGTGGATCCGGCGCGCGCCGCCGGCTCCCACGATCACAATGGTCGGCGCTACTACTTCTGCGGCAAGGGCTGTCTCGCCCGATTCGTCGCAGACCCGCAGCGCTACACGGAACCGCAGCCTTCTCCGGTCTCCGCTCCAGCGGCGGCGCCGCGTGGCGCGCCGTCCCTCTACGTCTGCCCCATGGACCCCGACGTCCGGCAGGCGCATCCCGGTCCCTGCCCGAAGTGCGGAATGGCGCTCGAGCCCGACGTCGCGAACGCTCCGGCCACGCGCGTGGAGTACACGTGCCCGATGCACCCGGAGATCGTCAGGGACGAGCCGGGCAGCTGTCCCATCTGCGGGATGGCGCTGGAGCCGCGGACGATCACCCTGGACGAGGCGCCGAATCCCGAGCTGGCGGACATGACTCGCCGTTTGCGGATCGGTGCTGTGCTTGGGCTCCCCGTCGTGCTGCTGGGTATGAGCGGCATGTGGCCCGGGCACTCGGGCGCCGCGCTGATGCATGCCTCGAACTGGATCGGCCTACTGCTCTCGACGCCGGTGGTCTGGTGGGCGGGGTGGCCGTTCTTCGTCCGCGGCTGGGCCTCGGTCGTCAATCGGCACACGAACATGTTCACGCTCATTGCCCTCGGCGTCGGATCCGCCTATGCGTTCAGCGCGGCTGCCACGCTCGTCCCGGGAGCGTTCCCCGCGGGGTTCCGCACGCAGGGAGTCGTCGAGCCGTATTTCGAGACTGCAGTGGTCGTCGTAGTTCTCGTGCTGCTCGGGCAGGTGCTCGAGCTGCGGGCGCGCGGACGCACCAGCGCGGCGATCCGGCAGTTGCTGCGAATGGCGCCGAAGACCGCTCGCGTCATTCGCGGAGGGGTAGACGTGGAGGTCGCGATCTCGGACGTCGTCGTCGGCGATCTCCTTCGCGTCCGGCCCGGCGAGCGCGTCCCCGTGGACGGCCTCGTCATCGAGGGGCTGAGCGCGGTGGACGAATCGCTGGTGACGGGCGAACCGATCCCCGTCGAGAAGGAGGCAGGCAGCCGCGTGACCGGTGCCACCATCAACGGCACAGGCTCGCTCACCGTCAGGGCCGAGCGCGTCGGAAGCGGCACCCTGCTCGCGCAGATCGTCCGGATGGTCAGCGAGGCGCAGCGCACGCGTGCGCCAATCCAGCGGCTGGCGGACCGGCTGGCGGCCTGGTTCGTCCCCGCGGTCGTGCTGACGGCGCTCGCGTCGTTCGTCGCGTGGAGCCTGTGGGGTCCGGAGCCCCGGCTTGCCCACGGTTTGATTAACGCCGTCGCCGTCCTGATCATTGCGTGCCCCTGCGCCCTGGGTCTCGCCACGCCGATGGCCATCATGGTCGGCACCGGCCGCGGGGCGACAGCCGGCGTTCTGATCAAGAACGCGGAGGCGCTCGAGCGGCTCCAGCAGGTAGACACGCTCGTGCTCGACAAGACCGGCACGTTGACCGAGGGCAGGCCACGGCTCACGCGCATCATCGCGTCCGCCCCCTTCACCGAGGAGCAGGTGCTGCAGCTTGCCGCGGGCGTGGAGCAGGGAAGCGAGCACCCGCTCGCGGCTGCGATCCTGGCGGGCGCGAAAGCGCGGGGGCTCGCCGTGCCGCGCGCGGCGAACTTCCAGTCGTTCACGGGACGGGGCGTCGTCGCCACGATCGACGGAGAGATTGTGCGTCTCGGGACGGCCGGACTGCTGCGGGACCATGGCGTGGATGCTGGTCCGCTCAGCGCGGCGGCGGAAGCCCTGCGCCGCGAAGGCCACACGACGATGTTCCTCGCGGCCGGGGCTCGGGCGGCCGGTCTCGTGAGCGTCGCGGATCCGATCAGGGTGTCGAGCGCGGAGGCGGTCCGCATGCTGCACGCCGACGGTCTGCGGATCGTCATGCTGACCGGCGACCACGCAGCCACCGCGGGTGCCGTGGCCGCGGCCCTGGGCATTGACGAGGTGATCGCCGAGGTCCTGCCGGAGGGCAAGCGCGACGTGGTCAGGCGGCTGCAGTCGGAGGGCCGCGTCGTCGCCATGGCGGGTGACGGCGTCAACGACGCGCCCGCGCTCGCGCAGGCGCATGTCGGAATCGCGATGGGAACGGGTGCGGACGTCGCGATCGAAAGCGCCGGCATAACACTCCTCCAGGGAGACTTGAGAGGCATCGTCCGCGCGCGTCGGCTGAGTCGCGCGACGATGCGGAACATCCGGCAGAATCTTTTCCTGGCGTTCGTCTACAACGCCGTGGGGGTGCCGGTCGCGGCCGGAGCGCTGTATCCCGTCGCGGGACTTCTCATCAGTCCCATCTGGGCGAGTGCCGCGATGACGTTCAGTTCCGTCTCCGTGATCGCCAACGCCCTGCGGCTGAGACGAACAGTCCTTTAGCGGCGCAACGTGGGGCGCAACCCTCGAGGGCGGGGCGGTTTGGAGCACCGATGCCACTGACGTATCGTATCGACCCGGTGCAGGGCATCGTCACCATCACCGGTGATTACGAACAGCCGGGCGGGTGGCGTGTGCTGCTCGAATCCATCGCACGGGATCCCGCGTACCGGCGGGGATACGGATTCATTCGGGATCTCCGCGCATCGGCGCACCCGGTGAGCGCCGATGCGGTGATCGGCATCATCGCTGTCGTGCGCGAGTTCTGGGGAGCTCTGGGGGCGCATCGCGCCGCAATTGTCACGCGCCCCGGCATCGACGATCCGGCGGTCATTGCCCAGGCGCTCGCGGCCGACGAAGAGATTCCCCTGCGGGCGTTCACGTCGCATGACGACGCGGTGAGATGGCTGCGTGAGGGGTGAAGCGCGCTGCCCGCGGCTGGTCCTCGCGACTGTCTGCGCGGCCGGATCCGGACGTATAATCCCGAACGCCGCAGACGGCTGTCCCGCGGGTACCGAGTGGCCATGCGCTGCGCGCCACCCTCGTCCGTTTTTCTGACCAATCGATCACGGGAGACTCTTCATGTCGAGCCTCGTTCTCGCTGCGTTCCTGGCTGCGCTCGCTCAACAGCCGACCCTGCCGGATCAACTGGCGCACGGCGGCTTTCAAACGGCACCGCAGGCGCAGCCAGCAAAAGAGGCGCCGCCCCCCCGAGCGTTCGTGCCGGCGCTCCTGCACAACCTCGTTGACGATGTGAAGCACATACCGCGCCGCAACACGTTGTACTGGGTGGCAGCCGGCGCCGCCGCGACGGCGGCCGTGCATCCGGCGGACAAGTCGTTGAACGCACGGCTCGTCGGCTCCGATTTTGCGGACAGCTTCTTCAAGCCGGGTCATGTCATCGGGGGTACGCCCGTGCAGCTCGCAGCTTCGGCCGTGACGTACATCGTTGGCGCGGTCAACGAGCAGCCGCGGGTGCGCCACCTGGGCATGGATCTCCTGGAGGCGCAGATTCTGTCGGAGGGCATCTCGCAGGGTATCAAGCGGATCGTGCGCCGCGAACGCCCGGATGGATCAAGCGGATTTGGGTTTCCGTCCGGGCACGCCACCATCACTATGGCGTCCGCCACGGTTCTTCAGCAGCACCTCGGATGGAAGGCTGCGGTGCCGACGTACGCAATCGCGGCGTACGTTTCGGCTTCCCGGCTGCACGACAACCGGCACTTTGCAAGCGACGTCATCGGGGGAGCCACAGCGGGCATCATCATCGGCCGCGCGGTGACGTGGCACGGCCGGAATACCTGGGCGATGGCGCCCTCGTTCGGCCCTGGTGCGCTCGCCGTCTACGTTACACACAAGTGATGCAGCAGCGGGGCGCGCGCGTGCTCGCCGCGCGCGCTCCAATCTCCAGTTCGCACACGACGCGGCGCATCGCCGAAGGCTGAGCGGCTGCGGGGCGAGTGCGTGGCAGCCGCACTGGGCCCGCGCATGTCGGCCCTATGTGTTCATGCCAGCCACATCCTGGCCACGACGATCCCCGCCCGCACGGCGATCAGCCCGACGAGCACACTGGCGAGGACGTTTGCTGTTGCGGTGATCCACGCGCGCTCGGCGAGGAGCGAGTAGGTTTCGAGCTCGAACGCCGAGAACGTGGTGAAGGCGCCGAGGAACCCCACCCCGAGCGCCAGACGGATCGTTTCGGAGGCGGGGGAGGTCTTCTGTGCCGCCAGCCCGCCAAGGATCCCGAGCAGGAAGGATCCGCTGATGTTGATCAGGAACGTGCCCAGCGGGAATCGCGTGTCGAACATCGTCGCGACGCCGCGGCCGACGAGAAAGCGCGCATTCGCACCGGCGAACCCGCCGATTCCAACTAGAAGGTACGGCAGCAGCCGGGACATCACGGCTGGCGACTGACGAGCGCCGGCCGCTCACAGCCATCGAACCGGCTCGCCCATCCGCTTGCCGCGATTCCCGACATCACCGCCACCTCGCACCCGCCTAAATGATCATGCCCGGCCCAACGCGGCCAGTCGCCTGAACGCCATGCGACGTCCCCGGCGCTTCCGCTGTGCGGGATCGCGGACGACACACGACGCCGCGCGGGTTGCACCGCTGTTCGCGGCCGATTATGCCGGTAGTCTGCCGGGGGGTCAATCGGCAAGCAGCCCGGCATCGCCTCGCGCTTGGCCGCCGCCGGATCACCCCTCGAACGTCGATTTTCCGCATTCGAGCGGCTGCGGCATTTCTATTGCTCAACCCAAGGCCCAGAACAGACGTGAGCACGACACGCGGGATGCGAGATGGCGGACCGCCATTGATTCACCCGCTCGTTGGACATAAAGGGCGAAGGATTGCCCTTCGTAGCGCCCGGGGGAAGCAAGGGGCATAGATGATGACTCGACAGTTAAGGAACCGCGTTCTGCTGGCGTCGGCAGTGGCAGTCTGCCTTGGTTCAGCCGCGCCGGCGCGGGCGCTCGATCGCCTCTGCGACCCGTCGCACGAAGATTGCCGCGCGATCCTCATCAATTACATTCGCGCGGAAACGGTCGGGATCGATGTGGGCTTCTGGTTCATGGAGGATGCGCGGTACACGACAGAGCTCATCAAGAAATTCCAGGCGGGCGTGCCCGTCCGCGTGATCATGGACGTCCGCGCCAACGAGTCCACGCCGGCCAATGCCGATCGGCTCGCGGAGCTGAAGACCGCCGGCATTCCGATGCGCACGCGCACGGCGACCGGCATCATGCACTACAAGCTGATGCTGTTCGCCGGCCAGTCGATCGTCGAGTTCAGCGGGGCGAACTTCAGCGCCGACGCCTGGGTGTACACCGGCACGTCGCCGTACCTCAATTACACCGACGAATCCGTCTACTTCACGGACCGCGCGTCCCTGGTCCACAGCTTCATGACGAAGTACGACGATCTCTGGACGTCGAGCTCCGGCTACGCGAACTATGCGAACGTCCCGGCGACACGCACGCGCAACTATCCGGTGTACTCGAAGGACTCGCAGCTCAATTTCCCGCCGCAGGAATCGTACGCGACGCGGGCGCTCGGCCGGTACAATCTCGAAACCAAACAGATCGACGTGATCATGTACCGGATCACGGACGCCCGGCACACCGACGCGATGATCGCGGCGCATCAGCGCGGCGTTCCCGTGCGGGTGATCTCAGACCCGCAGCAGTACCGTGATGCGACGCGGCTGTGGGATGCCTGGAACGTGGACCGCATGCACCTGGCCGGCATCCCGATCAAGATGCGCGCGCACGCCGGCCTCAATCACGAGAAGCTCGTGCTGCTCTACGGGCAGCACATGTCGATCTTCGGTTCGTCGAACTGGACGAGCTCGTCGGATGCGTCGCAGGAAGAGCACAATTGCTTCTGCACCGACCTGACGATGTTCGGCTGGTTCACCAACATGTTCGATCGCAAGTGGAACAACTCCACCGGCATTACGGAGAACTCCACCTTCACTCCGCTGCCGCCCGACAAGGCCGTCAATCAGAGCCCGGCGAACGGCGCCACCGGCGTCTCGACCACCAGCGTCACTCTCAAGTGGTACGGCGGACCGTGGGCGCACAAGTACGACGTGCTGCTCGGTGTCGATCCCAACAACCTGACGCCCATCGTGTACGACAAGGTGCTCGGGCCGAGCCAGAGTGCGACCGAGTACCAGAGCGTCGCGGCCACGAACCTCCGCCCGGGCACGACGTACTACTGGCGCGTGGTGTCGCGCACGATGGCGAACGTCAGCAAGAACGGAGACATCTGGTCGTTCACGACGAGCGGGACGGCGCTTCCGCCGCCCCCGACGGGGACGATTGCGTCGAGCGACATCGTCCTCTACGGCCTCCAGGGCCACGTGACCGGCACCAAATGGTCGATCGTGTCCGACTCGTCGGCGGCCGGCGGAAAGCGCCTGTGGAACATGAACGCGGGAGCGCCGAAGGTCACGGCGGCCCTCGCCAGTCCCTCGAGCTACGTCCAGTTCACGTTCAACGCGGTCGCCGGAAAGCCCTACCATCTGTGGATCCGCGGGCGGGCGGAAGGGAATGTCTATACGAACGACTCGGTGTTCGTGCAGTTCTCCAACTCGGTCACCTCGTCCGGCTCCGCCACGATGCGGATAGGAACGACGTCGGCGGCCCAGTACAACCTCGAGGACTGCAGCGGCTGCGGACTTTCCGGGTGGGGATGGCAGGACAACGGGTGGGGCTCTGGCGTCATGGGAGCGAAGATCTACTTCAACACCACCGGCAGCCAGACGCTTCGCATCCAGGCCCGCGAGGACGGCCTCTCGATCGACCAGATCATCCTGTCCCCGTCGTCCACGACCTTCTTGAATGCGTCCCCCGGGTTGCTGAAGAACGACGGGAAGATTTATCCGGCCGCGATCGGCACCCTCGCGTCGGCGCTCTCGCCATCGCCGGCCACCCTGGACGCGGCGCTCGTGGCAAGGACTAGCGGGGCCGTCGAACCGGCCGGAATCCGCGTGGCGCGATCCTTCGGGCAGCCCGGAGCGCTCGGCGCCGCCCATGCCGTGGATTGCGAGCCAGCCGCTTCCTACGCGGTTCGGATTGCCGCCCGCGAACCCCGCGAGCACGCGTACCTGAACCGAACGCGCACCTGAACCGAGCGTGACGCCGTCTCGGCGTCCAGGATCTCGACCATCGCGACGGATGTCCGAGACTCCCGACCGCCGATGGCGCGCGTCCGGTGCCGCACGCAGCACCAGCGCCATACGCCGAACACGAGCTGACAGCTGACAGCTGAGAGCTGGAAGCCGGAAGCCGGAAGCTGGAAGCTGGAAACCGGAAGCTTGAAAGCTGAAACCTGTCCGCTACTGAACAGCGGTTCGTGCGCTCTCGAACGAAGGAGGGCCGGCGTTCCCCGTAAAGTGCTGACAATACAAGGCGGTGACGGCACATAGCTTGATGGCTGCGGAGGCGTGGATCGCGAGCTCGCGCCAGAAACCCGTCGCCGGGATCGTCGCCGGCAGCTGCTCCAGTCGGTGGTGCCGCTCGCCATTGTCGGACTCCTCGTCGCCTGGCTCCCCGGCTGGCTCCGTCCCTCAGTGGCGCGGACTTCGATCCGTACGGCACGAGTCACGACGGGGCCCGTCGAAGCGGTCATCATGGCATCCGGCACCGTCGCACCGGAAATCGAGCGCGTGCTCTCGAGCCCGTTCGACGCCCGCGTGCTTCGCCTCCTCCAGCGGCCGGGTGCGCATCTGAAGCGCGGAGATCCCGTCGTCGAACTGGACGTCAGTGAATCCGTGCTCGCACTCGAACGGGTCGTCAAGGATCTGAAGGTCAAAGACAACCAGCAGGCCCAGACGCGGCTGACTCTCGAGAAGTCTCTCGTCGATCTGGATGGCCGCCTGGAGCTGAAGGCGCTGGAGCTGCAGTCGGCGGAGGCCCAGCTCCAAGGCGAGCAGCAACTGTTCAAGGAAGGGCTCTTCTCGCAGGATGCGCTTCGGCGCACCGACCTGAGCGTCCGCCAGGCGCGGATCGAGCTGGCGCAGCTCCGCGAGGAGCGCAAGAACGTCGAACGCGCGACGAACGTGCAGCTCGAGGGGCTCTCGCTGGAGCGCGGCTCGCTCGACAAGGAAGCCGTGCAGGCGCGACACCTGCTCGATCTCTCGACGACCAAATCCGACCGCGACGGCGTGCTGACCTGGGTGGTGTCCCAGGAAGGTGCGCTCGTGCACCGGGGCGACGTGATTGCGCGCATCGCCGACCTTACGTCCTTTCGTGTGGACGCCACGGTTTCGGACATCCACGTCGGACAGCTGCGCACGGGCATGCCCGCCATTCTCCGTCTGAACGATCAGGATCTGCAGGGCACTGTCAGCGAAGTGCTGCCCACCATCGAGAACGGCGTTCTGCACTTCACGGTCGCGCTGGCGGAACCGTCGCATGCGGGCCTGCGGCCGAGCCTCCGCACCGACGTGCTCGTCGTCACCGACCGCAAGCCCCGCGCACTGCGCGTGAAGCGCGGACCCTTTGCGGACAACGCCGCCCATCAGGCGTTCGTGGTCCGTGGCGATCGCGCAGTCAGGATCCCCATCCAGATCGGCGTGTCCGGCATCGACGACGTGGAGCTGCTGTCGGGCGTGGCCGAGGGCGACGAACTGATCATTTCCGACATGAAGGACTACATGTATCTGAGCGATGTCCGGCTCAGATAGCAGGACGCCACACGAGGGACCGATGATTCAACTGCAGCGGATCGAGAAGGTATATCGCACCGATCGGATCGAGACGGTGGCGCTCGCCGAGGTCAACCTCGCGGTCGCGGAGGGAGAGTTCATCTCGATCATGGGCCCCTCCGGCTGCGGCAAGAGCACGCTGCTGAACCTCATGGGTCTGCTCGACGCGCCGACGAAGGGCACGGTGCAGATCAACGGCTCTCCGATTGCCACGTATCGGGATCGCGAGGTCGCCGCCATCCGCAACAAGGAAATCGGCTTCGTGTTCCAGGTTTTCCACCTTGTCAGTGACCTGAGCGTGCTCGACAACGTGCAGATTCCGCTCCTCTATCGACGGATGTCGAACGGGGAGCGGCGGCGCCTCGCGGAGGTGGCGCTCGACCGGGTCGGGTTGAGTGCGCGTATCCATCATTTTCCGTCGCAGCTGTCCGGCGGCCAGCAGCAGCGGGTGGCCATTGCGCGTGCCATCGTGGGCCGGCCGCGGATTCTCCTCGCCGACGAGCCGACCGGGAACCTCGATTCCCAGATGGGAGACGAGATCATGGCCCTCCTCAAGGGACTGAACCGCCACGACAGGACGACGATCGTGATGGTCACCCACGATCAGCAGAAGGCGGACCAGACCGGGCGGATCGTGCGGCTGTTCGACGGCAGACAGGTCAACTGATCATGTTGACGCACTATTTCACGCTGGCCCTGAAGGTGCTCTGGCGGCGCAAGTTCTTCACCTTCATCAGCCTGTTCGGGATCAGCTTCACGCTGCTCGTGCTCACGGTCGTCACCGCCATGTTCGACAACGCGTTCGGGCCCGGCACGCCGGAGCCGCGGCTGAACCGCACGCTGTTCGTGGACCGGGCGGTGATGTACGGACCGCACAGCACATGGACCTCGAGCGCCGGCTTCAAGCTGCTCGACCGGTACGCGCGCGATCTCCCGGGCGTCGAACGGCTGTCGATTTACGAGGACGAGCGGACGGTTCAGTCGTTCGTGGGTGGCCGGAAGATCCGATCGGCGCTCAAGCGGACCGACGACGAGTTCTGGCGGATCCTGGACTTCCGCTTCGTCGAAGGCGGGCCGTTCGGGACGGAGGACGTGAAGCAGGCCCGCTTCGTCGCCGTGATCAACGCCACGACGCGGCAGCGGTTTTTCGAGGGACACCCGGCCGTCGGGCGGACGCTGGAAGCCGACGGTCAGCGCTTCCGGATCGTCGGCGTCGTCGAGGACGTATCGGAGGCGCGCGGAGCGCCGTTCGCGGACATCTGGGTCCCGTATACGACAGCCAAGACCGACGCCTACAAGCGCGAAATCATCGGCGGCTGGCATGCGATGGCGCTCGCCCGGGACACCGCGCTGATGCGGGGCATCCACGACGAGTTCAACTCGCGTCTGCTCCGGGTCGAGCTGCCGGATCCTAAAGGGTACGAAGCCATCGTGGCGCCGTTCGAGACGAAGTTCGAGAACTTCGCCCGGAACATGCCGACGGGCGATCGGAAAGACCCGGAAAGCCAGGTGGTGAGACTCATCGGCGCGCTGGTCACAATCGGGCTGCTCTTCGTGCTCATTCCGACCGTGAACCTGGTCAACATCAACATCAGCCGCATCATGGAGCGTGCGTCCGAAATCGGCGTCCGCAAGGCCTTCGGCGCGCCCGCCCGGACGCTGGTCGGCCAGTTCCTCGTCGAGAACATCCTGCTGACGCTCGTCGGCGCGCTGATCGGGTTTGCCCTGTCGGTGCTGGCGCTACGGGCCCTGCGCCAGAGCGGAATCGTGGCATACGCGGAGTTCAGCCTGAACCCGCGCGTGTTCGCCTGGGGCATTCTGCTGGCCATCGGGTTCGGGTTCATTTCCGGCGTGTACCCGGCGTGGCGTATGTCCCGTCTGAACCCCGTTGACGCCCTCAAAGGAGGGGTCTCACGATGACCCGGCACCTGCTCCGCCTGATTTGGAACCGCAAACGTCAGAACTTCCTGCTGACGGTTGAGATCTTCTTCTCGTTCCTGACGCTGTTCGGCGTGGTGCTGTTCGCCGTCCACTATGCGAACAATGCGAGGCAGCCCCTCGGCTTCGAGATTGACCGTGTCTGGAGCATCACGGTGGACCGCAAGGAATCGGACCAGGATCCCGCGGTGAAGGCGCAGCACCGGGAGGTCTACCGCCAGCTGTTCGGCGCGCTGCGCGAGATGCCGGAGATCGAGGTGGTCGCCGCGTCGTTTACCGGGCCGTACGCGAATTCGAACTGGGGCAGCCGCGTGCGGCAGCCAGGCGGACACCAAATCGACCACGGCGTGAACAGCGTGACCGACGACTACGCGGAGCTGTTTCACATCCCGCTCGTCGGCGGCCGGTGGTTCTCGCGGGAGGACGACGGCGCCACGTGGAAACCCGTCGTGTTGAACCGGCGTCTCGCGCGGGCAATCTTCGGGGGTGCGGACCCGGTGGGGCAGATCATCAAGGAAGAGCGCGATCCGAACGATCCGCCCGCCGACCCGAACGACCCGAACGACAAACCAGAGGTCAAGCGCGTGATTGGCGTGGTGGAGGAGTTCCGCCAGAACGGGGAGCTCTCGACAGCGGAAAACTACCTGTTCTACCGGATGCCGCTCGATGACGCCAATCCGAAGGCCGGAGTGCCGGAGAGGCTGTTCGTCCGGCTGCGGCCCGGGACGCCGGCGTCGTTCGAGGAAGCGCTTGTCAAACGCGCGCTGGCGGTGGCTGGCGCGTGGTCCTTCGAAGTGCAGCCGCTCGACGCGATGCGCCGGGACAAGCTGCGGCAATACACCATCCCGCTCGCGCTTGTCGGGACAATCGCAGCCTTTCTTCTGATGATGGTGGCGCTCGGATTGACAGGGGTCGTGTGGCAGAGCGTCACCCTCCGCATCCGCGAGTTCGGGCTGCGGCGGGCGAAGGGCGCGACCGGCGCCAACGTCCGCAACCAGGTGCTCGTCGAGATGGTCATCATGACCTCGGTCGCACTCGCCGCCGGCGTGCTGCTGGTTGCGCAACTGCCGCTCCTGCCCCTGCCGCCAGACCTCCGCGTCGTCCCCCCGGCCGTCTTCGTGGCGAGCCTCGCGATTTCGGCGGCGGCCATCTATCTGCTGACGCTCGCGTGCGGCTGGTATCCCAGCCGGCTGGCGACGAAGATCCAGCCGGCCGAGGCGCTACACTACGAATGACGCGTGCAGGCGCGCCTCGACAGGCCGGTGTGCCGTCCCACCCATGATTCTGATCGTCGACGATGACCGCTCGGTGACCGCGTCCCTCGCCCTGATGCTGAAGCAGGCGGGTCTGGCCTCGATCACCGCTGCGACGCCGCAGGACGCCCTGGAGGTGCTTCGCCGTCAGCCCTGCGAGCTCATCATCCAGGACATGAACTTCTCCCGCCGCACCTCCGGGGAGGAGGGGCTCGCGCTGCTCCGGCAGATCAGGGAGCTCACTCCGTCGCTGCCGGTCATCCTCATTACCGCGTGGGGATCGATCGGGCTCGCGGTCGAGGGGATGAAGGCGGGCGCGTCGGACTTCGTCACCAAGCCGTGGACGAACCAGCAGATGCTGCAGACGGTGCACACCGCGCTCGGGCTCGTGTCGATGCGCCCGCAGCCGGACGACCCGGTGCTGACGCGCGAGGAACTGGATGCGCGGTACGACTTCGGTGACCTGGTGGGCCGGGATTCGCGCATGGTGCGGATTCTCCAGCTGGTCGGCCGCGTCGCGCCGACGGACGCGTCGGTCCTGATCACCGGCGAGAGCGGGACCGGCAAGGAGCTCGTCGCCGAGGCCATCCACCGGAACAGCGGGCGCGCGGGCAGGCCCTTCGTCAAGGTGAACCTCGGCGGCGTCCCGTCGTCGCTTTTCGAGAGCGAGATGTTCGGTCACGTGCGCGGGGCGTTCACCGACGCCCGCGCCGATCGGAAGGGCCGCTTCGAGATCGCGCACGGCGGCACGATTTTTCTCGACGAGATCGGGGACCTCGACCCGCCGTCGCAGGTGAAGATGCTGCGCGTGCTGCAGGACCGTACCTTCGAGGTCCTCGGATCGAGTCACCGCCGCGAAGTTGACGTCCGTGTGGTGACCGCCACCAACAGGCCGCTCACCGAGATGGTTGCGGCCGGCGAGTTCCGCGAGGATCTGCTGTACCGCATCAACCTCCTGAACATCCACCTGCCGCCCCTCCGCGAACGCCCGGAGGATATTCCCGTCCTCGCGTCGCGGTTCCTGCAGACGGCGGGAGAGGTCTACGGGCGCAATCCGCTGACGCTCAGTAGCGCCGCAAGCCGCTGGCTCAAAGCGCAGGCGTGGCCCGGGAACGTGCGGCAGCTCCGGCAACGAGTCGAGCGCGCGGTGCTTGTCGGCACGCGCGACCGGCTCGAGATCGAGGACTTTGCAGACTCCGGCGAGCCGACGCGGCGCGAAGCGGGCGCCGATGCGCTTCCGCCCGTCGGCTCCATGACGATGGACGAGATCGAGCGCGCGATGATCGTCAAGTCGCTGCGCCATCATGGCGGCAACGTGAGCCGGGTCGCGGAATCGCTCGGACTGAGCCGCGCCGCGCTCTATCGCCGATTCGAGAAGTACGAGATCACCGTGTGAGCGTGCGCGGCCGTGCCATCGCGTACCTGCTTGCCCTTCACGGGATCTTTGCGGCGTTCGGCGTCTACCTGTTCCTCCACAACCCGTTCTGGCTGCTCGGCGTCGAGGCCGTGTTCGTCCTCTCGCTGGTGGTCGGCTGGCGGCTGTCCGGCGAGATGTACCGGCAGCTCGGACTCGCGGGTGAGGGACTCCGCCTGATTCGGGACGAGGAGTTCACCTCGCGGTTCGTGCCGGTAGGACAGCCCGAGATCGACGAGCTGATCGGGGTCTACAACCGGATGGTCGATCACCTGCGGATGGAGCGCGTGCGCATCGCGGAGCAGCATCAGTTCCTGACACAGCTCCTGGAAGTCTCGCCGTCGGGCGTCGTGATTCTGAATTTCGACAGGTGTGTCGCCAGCCTGAATCCGGCGGCCGAACGCCTCCTGGAACGCCCGGCAGCCATGGTCGTCGGGCGCCCGCTCGATGCCATCGATTCGCCGCTCGGCGATGCGCTGGCCTCGCTCGCGCCCGGTACCGCAAGGCTGGTCGGCCTGCTCGGCGCGCGCAGGGTCAAGTGCCACCATGGCACGTTCCTCGATCGCGGGTTCCCGCGCAGCTTCCTGCTCGTCGAGGAGCTCACGGAGGAACTGCGGCACTTCGAGCGTGCTGCCTACGAGAAGCTCATTCGCGTGATGTCGCACGAGGTCAACAACACCGTCACCGCCTCCAATTCGCTCCTGCAGTCCTCGCTGACGTACGCGGGCGAGCTCCAGCCGGCGAACCGCCATGACTTCGAGCAGGCGATCGGCATCGTCATCGAGCGGACCGAGCAACTGAGCAGCTTCATGCGCCGCTTCGCCGATGTCTTCCGGCTGCCCCGTCCATCGCGGCAGCGCTGCGACATCGTGCCGATGCTCGATGGCATCGTACGGTTGTTCAGCGCCACACCGGCGGGCACCAGGATCCGGTGGCGATGGGAACTGGACCGCCCCTCGGTCCTCGTGGACATCGACCGGGGCCAGATGGAACAGGCGCTCGTCAACGTCTTCAAGAACGCCGTCGAAGCTATCGAAGGGGAAGGCACTATCACTGTCCGGGTGGCGTCGTCCGGCGGACCGACGACCCTGAGTGTCGAAGACAGCGGTCGGGGCATGACGGCGGAAGCGCAGTCGAACCTTTTCACCCCGTTTTTCAGCACGAAGCCTCACGGCGAAGGAATCGGTCTGACGCTGGTGCAGGAGATCCTCGCGGGGCATGGCTTCCACTACGCGCTCGAGCGCACCGACAGGAACACGACCCGGTTCACGATCGTGTTCGGGAGCGAAGGCGCGGGATCGCCTGACGCGTACGTAGGCCGGAGCTTTAGCTCCGGCTGAAAGCCCTATCGCGTCTGGACACTCTTCGCCTGATCGATCGTGACGATCCGGTCGATTGCGGGCGCGGGATATCTGACGCTGGGTCCGTTCGCCCAGCGCACCTCGAGGCTCGAGATCTCGGTTGCGGCGCCGAGGCCGAAGTGGACCGTCAGATCGGACTGCGACATCTGCCCCCGGCCGCTCGCCACCTCGCCCCGCATCCGGCGACCACCGGCCGTGACAAAGACGACGGACCCAATCGCATCCCTCGGACACTTTGCCGCCGGGTCGCCGCGCAGCCGGAGGGCGATCCAGTGGCCGCGGCCCGGGCCGTCGTTGTGCGCGAGGACGGGGGCGGAGTCGATGTTGTTCACGACGGCATCGAGGCCGCCATCGCCGTCGAAATCGGCGATTGCGAGGCCACGTGATGACCGCGGCGTGGTCAGCCCCGCGCCCGCGGCTCCCGCGATCTCCTCGAACCGCGCGCCGCCGAGGTTCCTGAACAGCAGTGCGCGCTGTGCGTACGACGTGTTCCAGTCCATGCGATCGACCGCCGGGTACACATGCCCATTCACGACGAGCAGATCGAGCCATCCATCGTTGTCGTAATCGAGGAAGCTCGTACCCCACCCGAGGAACGGGACGGAGGGCTGCGCGATGCCGGCCCGGAAGCTCACGTCC
>JBBWZJ010000037.1:0-2656 GCA_039648985.1 Acidobacteriota bacterium
GCTGTCAAAATCGCCAAGCCGCTCGCGTCGACCCGGAAAGTGTGAGATTCGTTAGGGATTGTGTAGCCGACGACCAGGCTTGAACGGTTGACCTGCTGATTACGAATCAGCTGCTCTACCAACTGAGCTACGTCGGCACGGAGGGGGGCGGGTAGACCGCGAGAAACATAACATTCTAACACGACGTCCCGCCCCGCAGAGCGCCGCGCCCTCACCCGAGAGACCCGATAATAGGGGAGTGACACACGGACGGACGTTGCCCGATGCACCGCTCCTCGCCATCCAGGTGGAGTGTTACGCGGGCCACCGCGGCGAAGAGACGCCGCGTGCCCTCAGATTCGGTGACCGTCGCGTCGAGGTTGCTGACGTCCTCGATCAGTGGCTCGGCCCCGACCACCGCTATTTCAAGCTCCGCGGCAGTGACGGCGACATCTACCTGGTGCGCCACGACGTGACATCAGAGGTCTGGGAGCTCACCCTCTTTCAGCGAGGCGGCGCGTCGGGAACCTGACCCCGGCGCTACAATTGGATGTTCCACTTCCGAGCGGCACCACATCATGGCCACACACACAATTTCCAATCCTTCGACGTCGCCGGCTCCTACCGACGGGCACAGTGCGGCGGCAGCGCCGACCGCGGCATTCGCCGGCGTGCGTCGAGTGCCACAGCCGGTCAACGACCCGAACCGGACTTACGCGCCCGGGTCTCCCGAGCGGGCCGCGCTGAAAGCGCGGCTCAAGTCGATGGCTGGAGAACGCCTCGACATTCCGCTGGTGATCGGCGGCCGCGAGATTCGAACCGGGCAGACCGCCCAGGCCGTGATGCCGCACGATCATCGTCACGTACTGGCCGACTACCATCTCGCGGGGCCCGAGCACGTGCATCAGGCCATTGCCGCCGCAGCGGAGGCGCGCCGCGAGTGGGGCAGCTGGCCCTGGGAAGACCGCGCGACCGTCCTGCTGCGCGCCGCCGAGCTCCTGGCGACGACCTGGCGGCCGACGCTGAACGCCGCGACGATGCTGGGGCAGTCGAAGACGGCGTTCCAAGCGGAGATCGACGCGGCGTCCGAGATGATCGATTTCTGGCGCTTCAATACGGCGTTCGCGCAGGAGCTCTATTCCGAGCAGCCGGTCAGCACCGCCGGCGTCTGGAACCAGATGGAGTACCGGCCCCTCGAGGGATTCGTGTACGCCGTCTCCCCCTTCAACTTCACCGCCATCGGCGGCAACCTGACGACAGCCCCGGCGCTCATGGGCAACACCGTCATCTGGAAGCCGGCGTCCTCCGCGATGCTGAGCGGGTACTACACGCTGAAGCTCCTCGAGGCCGCCGGGCTGCCCCCGGGAGTCATCAATTTTCTCCCCGGCGATCCGCGCGAAATCAGCAACCTGCTCCTCGACTCCCCGCAGCTCGCCGGCGTGCATTTCACCGGCAGCACGGAAGTGTTCAACGGGATGTGGCGCAAGGTGGGCGAGAACATGGGCCGCTACCGCTCGTATCCGCGGCTGGTCGGCGAAACCGGAGGCAAGGACTTCATCGTCGTGCACGCGTCGGCGGATCCCACGGAAGTGGCGGTGGCGATCGCGCGGGGTTCGTTCGAGTACCAGGGGCAGAAGTGTTCGGCGGCGAGCCGCATCTACGTGCCCCGCTCACTTTGGAGAGACGTGAGCGAACGAACCGTCGCGATGATGAAGAACATGAAGGTTGGCGACGTGGCGGATTTTCGCAACTTCATGGGCGCGGTCATCGATGAGAAGGCTTTCACGAAAATCAGCGGCTACATCGACGGCGCAAAAAAGGACTCGCGCGTGCTGTCGGGCGGCAAGGCAACGCGCGCCGACGGCTACTTCATCGAGCCGACGCTCATCGAGACCGAGGACGCCGGGAACCGGTGTTTGACGGAAGAGATCTTCGGCCCGGTCGTCACGGCATACGTGTATCCGGACGATGAGTGGGAACAGACGCTCGCGCTCGTGGATCGCACGTCGCCCTACGCGCTGACCGGGGCCGTGTTCAGCCGCGACCGCCTGGCGGTTCGGCAGGCGATGAGCACACTCAGGAACGCGGCAGGCAATTTCTATATCAACGACAAGCCGACCGGGGCAGTCGTGGGCCAGCAGCCCTTCGGCGGCGCCCGCGGATCGGGCACAAACGACAAGGCCGGCTCCAAGTTGAACCTGGTGCGGTGGGTGAGCGCCCGGACGATCAAGGAAACGTTTGCGCCCGCGCGCGAGTTCACCTACCCATTCATGGCGGAGGAGTAGGCCCCGATCTAAACGTCACGGTCCCCACCAGCGGATAGTGATCCGACCCGAAGCGCGCGGCGCCTCGCGCGAAGGTCGCCGTCCATCCGGGAGGGAGCCTGAAGAACAGGTGATCGAGGCGCAGCACCCCTCGAAAGGTTGGCCGCCGATCGGCTGAATGGACCCCCGGCAGTCGTCGAGCGAGCGTCAGATACGCTTCATCGGAGAATCCCGACCACGTGTTGAAGTCCCCGCCCAGGATCAGCGGCTCGCCGGTATCCACCGACGACACGAGCGCGCGCGCCTGGCGCGTCCGTCCGTATTCCGCCGCGAGCCACAGGCGCCGCGGGCTGAACGTGTTGTCCAGATGCGCATCGACGACCCGCAATCGCCAGGGTGTACCGTCCGACGTG
>JBBWZJ010000302.1:0-7794 GCA_039648985.1 Acidobacteriota bacterium
GCGGCCATCCGCCTCGCGTCCTGCAACTGGCCGGAGCGAGCCAGGGCGAGCGCCTCTATATGGGAGATGGAGTCTTCCGTGGCGGGACTCTTCCTGGCCGCTGTCACCGTCCGTACGAGTTCGTTCTCGTTACCCGTAAGGAAGGCGACGAAATACTGTGTCAGAAGCAGGTCGGCGGATTCCAGCTTGCGCTCCGCCGCGAGACGGACCGTCAGCAAGGCACCATCAAGGCGATTCAGCATCAGCTGATGGAATGCCTGGTTGGTATACGACGGAGCCACGTCGGGATCCAGCGCGATGGCCTTCTCGGTTTCGGCGATCGCCAACTCATGTTGGCCGGTGCTCAACAGAGCGAGACCCGCGAGCAGCGTGTGTGGCCGCGCATCGCGCGGGTAGCTCTCGGCCCACGTTTCCAACGTTCGTCGCTCCCGTTCCAGGTTACCCGTGAAGTCCCGGTCGTACAGTGTTTCGATGTAGAAGCGCTCGGCGTCGCTGGCTCGATCGCGCAGTTCGTAGGCCTTGAGTAAGCTCTGTCGCGCGAGCGCAGACTCGCCTATGGTGCCGTAGCGGAATCCGACCTGCGCATAGGCCAGCGCAAAATCGGGATCGATCGCAACCGCACGTTGAAAAAGCGGCAGGGCCCGCACCGAGCCGGAAAAGGCTGCTTTCATTCCGGCGCTGTAGGCCTGCAGCGCTTCGACCGACGGCGTCGTCGCTTCGAGCGGCGTCGAGTATCTCTCGACGGTGGCGAGCGATTCGCCCACCCGCGTTCGGAACCGAGTCGCCATCTGACTGAGCGTGCTCAGAACATCCTCTTTCCGCGACGCCTGTGCCTGCTCATCGGCGAGAGTCTCGCCTGTCGTGCAGGTCGTCGCGCGCAGGCCGAGGACGTATTGACTTCCGAGCACCGCGATCGATCCTTCCAGGACGGCGGTGCTACCAGTCCTTGCGCATACGCCCTGCGCCAGGTCGGGAGTCAGTCGTGCATCCGCCGGCCGGTTCATCAATGGCAGCGTTCTTCGGATACGTTCGTCGGAGATGAGGCTCAGGAACGGCGACTGCTGAAGCTGCACCGCGAGTCCGTGTCGGAGCGTATCGTCGAACACCGGGTCGCCCGTCCTATTGACAAAGTCCGCAAGGACAATCGTGTCCTTGTCCGTCAGCGTCGGGGGGCGTCGGCTGTAGATCGCACCCGCGACTGCCGCTGCAACTAGGACAGCAGCGCCGATCGACAACCACCGTACGCGATGGCGCGCGAGCACAGGCCGCTCTTCCACCGTTCTGCCGGGCTCGAAGCGGGCCGATTGACGATCGCGCTGCAGGCGCTGGAGGTCCGCGCGGACCTCGCTGGCGTGCTGATAGCGAAGCTCCCGATCCTTTTCCAGGCACTGGCCGACGATGCGCTCCAATTCCTGCGGCAGCCCGGGATTCAGTCGTCCCACCGGTGCGGGCGCGCGATTCAGAATGCCGTCGAAGATCAGCCCCACACTGTCGCCGTGAAACGGTGGCGCGCCAGAGGCCATTTCGTACAACACGATGCCGAACGAGAACAGGTCGGTGCGGGCGTCAAGGTCCTGCGCTCGCACTTGCTCGGGCGACATGTACGCGATCGTTCCAAGCGGGCTCCCCGGACTCGTCAGGCCGTCGACCGCCGTCACGGTCGGCGGGGCGTCATCACCGCCGCCCGCTGCTCGGACCTTGGCCAGCCCGAAATCGAGAATCTTCGCGTGTCCGCGCGCGGTGACGAAGAGATTTGCCGGCTTGATGTCGCGGTGGACGATGCCGGCCGTGTGCGCTGCTTCGAGCGCGTCGGCGATCTCGATCGCCAACGCCAGCAGCCGATCGATCTCGAACGGGCGCCCTCCGATCTGATGCTTCAGCGTCGTCCCGTCGAGAAACTCCATGACGAGAAACGCGCGGCCGTCCTGCTCGCCGACATCGTAGACCGTGCAGATGTTGGCGTGGTTCAACGCCGATGCGGCTCGCGCCTCCCGGCGGAATCGTGTCAGCGCGTCGGGATCCCCCGCCAGGCCTGGCGACAGGAACTTCAGCGCGACGAACCGATGCAGCCGCGCGTCCTCGGCTTTGTAGACGACGCCCATGCCGCCGCCACCCAGCTTCTCGATGATGCGATAGTGGGAGAACGTCTGCCCGACGGGCCCGCTGTCGCTGGCCGTCAGTTGATTGGGCTGGTGGCGGGCTGCAGCCCTGGCGGCGACCTCAATCGCCGGTCCCGACAAAAACCCGCCAGCCTCCCCCGCTGACCGCAGCAATGCGCGGACGTCCTGCTCCAGCGCGACATCGCCGGCGCAGCGCCGCTTCAAGAACGCGTCATGCTCGTCAGGCGGAAGATCCAGCGCCGATTGGAAGAGGCGCTCAACGTCTTTCCAGCGTTCTGCGTCCATGACTGTCGGTCAGCGGGTCAGTTCCTGATACAGCCATGCTTTGGCGGCACGCCAATCGCGTTTGACCGTGCCCGGCGACACCTTCAGCACCCCGCCGATTTCTTCCACGCTCAGGCCGCCAAAGAAGCGCAGCTCGACGATCTGGGCCTTTCGCGGATCGATGCGCGTCAGGCCGATCAGCGCCTCGTCGAGCGCCACGAGATCCGTTTCGGCGTCCTCGCCGGGGGCGACGACCGCCACGTCCTCGAGCGATACATGCTGGACGCCGCGGCCGCGCTTGACGTTGTGACGCCGCGCGTGGTCGACGAGGATGCGACGCATCGCCTGCGCCGACACCGCAAAGAAGTGGGCGCGATCCTGCCACTGCATGCGCGTGTAGTCCGCCAGGCGCATATAGGCTTCGTTCACCAGGGCGGTGGCTTGCAGGCTGTGCCCTGAACGCTCGCGACGCATGTAGTCGCGGGCCAAGCGGTGCAGTTCCTCGTACACGATGGGCGTGAGCGCCTGAAGCGCGTCCTGATCACCGTCACTCCAAGCGCGAAGCAGTGCACTGACGTCGGTGTCCGGCGAAGACGCCTCGAGTCGTAACGGCTTTTCCATGGGCCCCAAGCGCGGCTGATCCCTTCCGGGCGGATCTTACGCCTTATAGAGTGGGCGGGCGAATTCCCCGGCCCACTCGGAGTGCCAGGGTTTCGGAGGCAGGTGCCATCCATGACATGCCCTGGGACTTCACACGTTAACCCTGAAGGAGTCTCAATGCGTGAGAAAAGGAGTTTCGTCATGACAAGGCACACACAACTGGCGCTGATGCTGTGCGTGGCGGTGGCCGGCACAGCAGTCGAGGCACGGGCCGATTGCCACTATGTTCGCGGCTCGATCGCGGAGACCTTGATTCCTTCGAACGACCCGATTGGCAGGCTGCTGGGCACCGTGACTGGCGTGCTCAATGGTGCGAGCACCGTGTTCCTCACCCACCCACCGCCCAACGTGACGTCATACGACGTCTTTCTGACGACCGCGGGCGACGTGTTGATCGCCACGGGCGTTTCCGCCCCCCGCACGCCGGTGCCCGGAGAGCCGGGTGACTTCACTTCGCACGTGGACTTGACAATCGTCGGGGGGTTTGGCAAGTACGCCGAGGCGACTGGGACGGTGACATTCGACGGTGTGTCTCACACGGGCACTGTCCCGCGGACCTCCGATGTCATTTACAAGGGAACCGTCTGCGGTCCGAATGTCAAAGGGGATCCGAACTAACCGGTCGCGTCGCTCGATCTTCCGTTCTATGGGCGGTTCGACGTAATCCTCTTCGGCGACCGGTGTGCGCGACCATCCTTCTGTAGCCAACGCCAACCACGTTTTGCCCAACAAAAACGGGCCTGAAATCATCGATTTCAGGCCCGTTTTGTGATCGGCTGTGTGCCGTCCAGAAGATCGACGCGAGCGGTCGGCTTGACCTCGGATCGCCCTACCAGTTCACGAACACACCCAACTCTTCGAGGAACTGAGACCAGGCAGGCTCCTCCTCTATCATCAGATGATTGGCGCTCGGCAGCGAGACGTACCGCGCACCCGGGATCTCGGCCGCCAGCAGACAGCCCTCCTCTGGCGGTACTGCGCGGTCCCGGACCACCACCGATGCGCCGACGAGACCCAGACTCAGGTCGGCAAAGCGTCGGTCGACTTCCATAGCGCGCTGAGCGGCCCGAGTGTCGGCGGCGCATACGTGAAGGCGCCACGCGCGAGATCCGCCGCGTTCGTCTGATCCGAAGAATCGAGGAGAAACCCGGCGATCCAGGTCCGCACCCGCACGCAGATTGTCGCGCTCGAGGGCGGCCGGTCGGCGAAGGGTCGATTGCGGTGGCGTTCGTGCCTCAAGTCCTGCGGCAATAGCGGCGCGCTCGACTAGAATAGGCGACTCTTTCCGATTCTCGGACCTTTAACTCGTAACCCGTAACTCGTAACCCGCGCTCGCAGTCGTGAAGGAGGACGCATGAGGCGAATCGTGCATCGTTGGGGTTTCCGCGCCGCCCCTGTCGCAGCTCTGGTCATTCTGGCCGTGCCGATCGCCGGCCAGTCGGGCGCGAAGAAGGGTGAGTGGACGACCTACGGCGGCGACCTCGGCAACACGAGATATTCGCCGCTCGATCAGATCAACGGCGACAACTTCAGCAAGCTCGAGGTCGCCTGGCGATTCAAGACCGAGAGCCTCGGTCCCCGCCCCGAGTACCAGTTCGAATCGACGCCGCTGATGGTGAACGGCGTGGTCTACTCGACGGCCGGCACGCGGCGCGTGGTTGTGGCGCTCGACGCTGCGTCCGGCGAGCTGATGTGGACCCACAGCGAGCGCGAAGGCGAGCGCGGCGAAGCGGCGCCGCGGCAGCTCTCCGGCCGCGGGCTAGCCTACTGGACTGACGGCCGCGAGGAGCGGATTGTCTACGTCACGCCCGGCTACCGCATGCTCGCGCTCGACGCGAAGACCGGGATTCCGGTCGCGAACTTCGGCAAGAACGGCGTCGTCGATCTGAAGCTCGAAGACGATCAGGCGATGGATCTCGTCAGCGGCGAAATCGGCCTGCACGCGACGCCGGTCGTCGCCGGCAACACCGTGATCATCGGCGCGGCGCATCTGTCGGGCGGCGTTCCCCGCGGCAAGCGCAACGAGAAGGGGTTCGTTCGCGGCTACGACGTGAAGACAGGCAGGCGCCTGTGGATCTTCCACACCATCCCGAAACCGGGCGAGTTCGGCAACGATACCTGGTTGAACGATTCGTGGTCGTACACCGGGAACACCGGCGTGTGGGGACAGATCTCGGTCGACGAGGAGCTCGGGATGGCGTACCTGCCGGTCGAAGCGCCGACCGGCGATTACTACGGCGGGCATCGGCCGGGCGCGAATCTCTTCGGCGAGACGATCGTGGCCGTCGATCTCAAGACCGGCCAGCGCAAGTGGCACTATCAGCTGGTGCATCACGGCATCTGGGATCACGACATCCCGTGCGCCCCGATGCTCGTGGATCTGACGGTGAACGGCCGCCCGGTGAAGGCGCTCGCCCAGCCCACCAAGGAAGCGTTCATGTTCGTCTTCGATCGCGTGACCGGCAAACCGATCTGGCCGATCGAGGAGCGGCCGGTCGAGAAGGGCGATGTGCCGGGCGAGTGGTACTCTCCGACGCAGCCGTTCCCGCTCGACGCGCACGGCAACCCGTTCCAGTACGACCTCAACGGGTTCACGCGCGACGCGCTGATCGATTTCACGCCGGAGCTCCGCGCCGAAGCGGAGAAGATCGCCGCGCGCTACAAGCTCGGCCCGATCTTCACGCCGCCGGTGGTGAGCCGCGCGGAAGGACCGCTCGCGACGCTCACGTTGGCGACCAACGGCGGCGGCACGGTCTGGGCGGGCGGCTCCTTCGATCCCGAGACGCATACCGCGTACATCTACTCGCGGCGATCGCCGAGCCCGATCGGGCTGATCAAACCAGATGTGTCGAAGAACGACATGAACTACATCCAGGGCAGCGCGCTCACCGGTGCGCGCGCGGCGGTGCCGATGGGCGCGGCGCCAGGGCGCGGCGCGGCGAGCGTGGCTGAGGGTTCCGCTCCGGCCCCGGCGGCGCCGGCGGGGGGCCGCGGCGGCGCGGCGGGCGGCGGCGGTGGTGGCGGTGAAGGCGGCGGCGGGGGGCTCTCGGTCCAGGGGCTGCCAATCGTCAAACCGCCGTACGGCAGCATCAGCGCGATCAGCCTCGACAAGGGCGAGATCCTGTGGCAGATCGCGCACGGCGACACGCCGGACAACGTGCGCAATCACCCGGCGCTCAAGGGCCTCAACATCCCGCGCACCGGACAGGCCGGGATCATCGGCACGCTGGTCACGAAGACGCTGATCGTGGCGGGCGAGGCGCAGGTGACGAGTGCGGCCGGCCATCCGCGCGGCGCGCTGCTGCGCGCGTACGACAAGGTCTCCGGCAAGGACGCCGGCACGGTCCTGATGCCGGCACAGCAGAGTGGATCGCCGATGACCTACATGCTGAACGGCAAGCAGTACATCATCGTCGCGATCGGCGGCGGGAACTATCCGGGCGAGCTGCTCGCGTTCCGGCTCCCAGGGTAACGGCCGGGGAACGCAGAGATCGCGGAGACCGCAGATCATCTATGTGATGGATGTCTGCGACCTCTGCGCGCTCTGTGTTCCCTCGTCTGTCCATGCCACGAAATCACCAAATCACGAGATTTCTATTTCGGGCTTGATCGTGTTCTTGTGTTCCCGAAGCCCGAAGCCCGAAGCCCAAAGCCCCAGGGCGGAGCAGGCTCTGCCGCTACTGAGTGGGCGTCGCGGACATTCCTTTGTAGACGAACTTCTGTGCGCGATTGCCGGGCGCGACTTCCGCTGTATACAGGTTGCCCTTCGAATCCGCGGCGAGATTGTGCAGCCCCTGGAAATCGCCGGCAGTCGCGCTCCTCTTTCCGAACTGATAGAGGACCTCGAGCGTCTTGCGGTTCAGGACCGCGACGTGCGAGTTGCCGTAGTCGGCGACATATAGATAGGTCTGCTGCGCGTCGGGTGAGAACGCCAGGCCGGCCGCCGACACCGCGTCGGCGCGGTTGATGAATACCTGCGTGATGTACTTGCCGCTCGTGTCGAACACCTGCACGCGCCGGTTCGTGCGATCGGCGATGTAGACCAGGCCGTCCTTCGAAACCTTGACGCCGTGAACGGGATTCGCGAACGTCGGCGACCCGTCGCCGCTGGCAGGCGGAGCCGCAGCAGCTGCCGGTGCCGCGCCGCGCGCGGCGCCCGGCCGGACGATCGCCGCCGGCGGATCGTCGTCAGGCGGCTTCCCGAATGCGCCCCACAAGCGCTTGAACACGCCGGTGTCGGCATCGAAGACGATCACGCGGCGGTTGCCGTAGCCGTCGGCCACGAACGCCTCGTTCGTCTTCTGATACACGTCGATGTCGGCCGCGCGCTCGACGTTCTTCGTATCCTTGTTCCCGCCCGGCTGGTTTCGCCCGCCGATCTGCATCAGGAACTTCCCGTCACGGGTGAACTTCAGGATCATGTTGTCGACCGGTCCGTCGGGCGAGCCGCCGCTCGGGCTGCTGCCGGTGAACCAGAGGTTCCCTTTGTAGTCGTAGGAGATGCCGTGCTCCGCAGCCGGCCAGTCGTAGCCCTGTCCCTCGCCGCCCCAGGCCTTGACGAATTTCCCGCTGGCATCGTACTCGAGCACCGGCGGAGCGGCCTGGGCACGCTTCGCTTCGGCGACCGTACGGGGCCGATGCACGATCCAGACGTGATCGTCCTTGCCGACGGTCACGGACGTGACGGTGCCGAGCACCCAGTTGTTCGGGAGCGCGGGCCAGGCTGGATCGACCTGGAACGTGGGCACTT
>JBBWZJ010000033.1:0-10563 GCA_039648985.1 Acidobacteriota bacterium
TCGCCGCCCGGTCGGCGGCGGCCGCGTCGTGAAACTCGGCGGCGATCGTCCGGGCAAGAAGCACCTTCGCGTCTTTTGGATGGAGCGCCCCGGTCTGAACCTGGTGCTGGAGCGAAGCGACCTCAGCTGGAGTCCTGTCGGTCAGCAGCGTGAAGTATCGCCACATGAGCTCATCCGAGATCGACATGACTTTGCCGAACATCTCGGCGGGTGGGTCGTCGACGCCGATGTAATTGCCGAGGCTCTTCGACATCTTCTCGACACCGTCGAGCCCCTCGAGCAGCGGAGTCGTCATGACGACCTGCGCCTCGAGCCCGAACGCGGGCATGATGTCGCGCCCGACGTTCAGGTTGAACAGCTGATCCGTTCCCCCGAGCTCGACGTCCGCTTCGAGGAACACCGAATCGTAGGCCTGTGCGAGCGGATAGAGGAACTCGTGAATCGCGATCGGCTTGCCCGACTCGTACCGCGTCTTGAAGTCCCTGCGCTCGAGCATCTGTGCGACGTTGTACCTCGCGGCCAGCTTCACCCATCCATAGCTGCCAAGCGGTTCCAGCCATTCGCTGTTGAACCGCACGATCGTCTTCTCACGGTCCAGAATCTTGAAGATCTGGGTCTTGTACGTCTCGGCGTTCTCCGCAATCTCCGCAGGCGTGAGCGGCGGTCGTGTCTTCGAGCGTCCTGTCGGGTCGCCGATGAGTGCGGTGAACGCGCCCACGACGTAGACGACCGTATGACCGAGATCCTGGAAGTGCTTCATCTTCCGGATGAGGACCGTGTGCCCCAGGTGAAGATCGGGCGCAGTCGGATCGAACCCCACCTTGACGACGAGGGGGCGGCCGGTCTTCTCCGAGCGTTCGAGTTTGGCGCGCAGTTCGCCGGCGCGGACCACGTCGACGCAGCCCTTCGTCAGGTACTGCAGTTGTTCGTCGATAGTCATGACAGCGGGTAATTATAGACGTGCGGAACTTTCGCCCCGATGTACTGTGGTACAACGGCCGCGTGCGCGCCGCCCGGATCCTCAGTGACATCGCCGGGCGCGCAGTGGCCGCGGCTGTCAGCGTCTCCTCCTCACTGGAAGCTCCGTTCATCTCGCTGGGGCGGTCAGTCTCCGGCACCCGGGCCGGTGTTGCCGTTTATCGTTACAGCCGCGAGGCGCTGATTGCGCGCATCCGGGCGACCGGCCGGCGCCATCGAACCGTCGATGTGCTCGGCACGCGAATTTTGCTCGACGTGACCGAACGTGAAGGCCACGAACCGTACTTCCTCGGCGTGCCGTACGAACCCGCGCTCACGGCGCTCGTATCGTCCGCACCCGGGGGCGGGACGTTCATCGACATCGGCGCCCACACCGGATACTTCACCATCCTGTACGCCCTGCGGACAGCGGGGCGGATCTTTGCGTTCGAGCCCAACCCTCGCGTCCGCGCCGAACTGGTCGCCAACGTGCGGCTGAACCGCGTCGAGGACCGCGTCCAGGTCGTCGCGTCCGCCGTGTCGAGTCACGAAGCGGCGCACACGCGCCTGTTTCTCAGCAGTCGCGGTACCGGGTTCTCGTCTCTTGTGCCGGACGCCGCCCCGGCTGCGTCCGAGACCTTCGGCGACTCGGTCGATGTCGCGATGACAACGCTCGATGCATGGCTCGCACGAACCGGCGTCGAGCCCTCGCTCATCAAGATCGACGTCGAAGGTGCGGAGCACCTCGTCCTAGCCGGCATGGAGCACACGTTTGCCGAACGCCCTCCGCCGCGGATGGTCGTGGAAACGTCGCCCGGGAGTGCTGCGGACACTAGGCTGCGGGCGCTCGGCTACGACGCGCACGCCATGGACGGACCCGCGACCGAGGCGGGCAACTTCCTGTACGTGCACCGCTCCGTCGCTGTGGCGCGCTAACATAGCGCCCGGATGTCCCCTGCATCGAAGTCGCGCGGCGTGAGCAGACGCGACGTGCTGAAGGGCGCGACCGCGGCCGGAATCGGGGCAGTGGCCGGGACCTTCGCGCACGGGTACGTTTACGAGCGCCACCACCTCGAGCTGACCCGCGAGACGCTGCACTTCTCCGGCCTGCCCGAGGCGCTCGCGGGGCTCCGCATCGGCTTCATCACGGATGTGCATCGCAGCGACGCCGTGCCCGAGGAACTGATCGCGAAGGCCGTTGCGATGCTGATGCGCGAGGCGCCCGACCTCATCGTGCTCGGGGGGGACTACGTCACCTGGGGCGATCGGCATTTCGTCGGCCCCGCCGCGCAGGCGCTCGCGCCTCTCTCGGCGCCGCACGGCGTGTACGCCGTCCTCGGCAACCATGACGACGACAGGGACATGCCGGCCGCGCTCGGCGCCACCGGTGTGGTGGTGCTGCGCGACGCGCGCACCCGCCTGACCATCCGCGGCGAGACACTCGATCTCGCCGGCATCCGCTATTGGACACGACGCGTTACGGACATCGCGCACGTGCTGCGCGGGGCATCGCCGAATGTCGTGCTCATCGCACACAACCCGCTGCGGCTCGCGGAAGCGGCGCTCCTCGCCGTGCCGCTCGTCCTGAGCGGCCACACGCACGGCGGCCAGGTCGTGCTGCCGATCATCGGGGCAGTCGCGGCGCGGGAATTCCCCGTCATTGCCGGCACGGGGCAAAGAGAGAGCACAGCCATCTTCGTGAGCCGGGGGATCGGCACGGTGTACATCCCCGTCCGCGTGAATTGCCCGCCCGAAGTCGCGCTCCTCACGCTGCAGCCGGTCGTCCCTGCCGCCTGACCGGCGAGTGCACCAACCAGATCGGCAAGGCCCATTGGATCGAATCTGGGCGCCCAGGCGAGCGCCGTTTGCCGTGCCGCACACCTCAACGGGAACAGGTGTATACTCTGGTCAGGTGTTTTGATAACTCAAAATCATGGATTTGAAAGACAAGGACAGGTCATGCGAAAACGGTTCACCGTCTGGCTACTGATGACTGTCGGCGTCAGCGCGTTCGTGTGCCTCTTGAGCGGGCGGTGGGCCGATCCCTGGCTCTGGACGTATTGCGCGATCTGGATTGCAACCGTGACGTACGGCCTGACGGGAATCGGCGACGACCTCGCCCGTGAACGTTTCCAGGGCACGGTCAAAGGTGAGGACGCGGTCGCACTCCGGTTCGTGCGCCTTTTCGGGTTCGCGCACCTGGCGGTCGGCGCACTTGACGTGGGGCGATGGCACCTCGCGCCGGTGCCGGCCGCGCTGCGAGGAGCAGCGCTCGCCGGCATGGCGTTCGCACTCGTGCTCGTCTACCGCTCGATGCGCGAGAACAGGTTCTTCTCGGCGGTCGTGCGCGTGCAGACGGATCGGGGTCACTCCGTTGTCGACACCGGACCGTACTCGATCGTCCGCCATCCCGGGTATGCCGGGATGATTGCCGGCGTCCCGCTGAGCGGCCTCGCGCTCGGATCCTGGCTCAGTTTCGGACTGGCGTTGATCTATTCGATGCTCATCCTCCGGCGCGTGCTCTTCGAAGATGCCTTCCTGTGTCGGAACCTCGCTGGCTATCCGGCATACACGCGCCGCGTTACCGGCCGGCTGATTCCGGGGACGTGGTAGTCGCCGGTCCCCGGCGGAACCGCCGTCCGTCGATCCGCCACCGGTGGTTCAGGACGATGTTCACCGCTTCGGGAAAAATGCGGTGCTCCTCCACGAGAATGCGCGCCGCCAGCGTCTCCGGCGTATCGTCGTCGAGCACCGGCACGGCGGCCTGCAGGACGATGGGGCCGCCATCGAGCTCGCCCGTCACGAGATGGACTGTTGCACCGCTGACGCACACGCCGTGCGCGAGCGCCTGCGCCTGCGCGTCGATGCCGGGAAACGCAGGCAGCAGCGACGGATGCACGTTCAGAATGGCGTTGGGAAAAGCGTCGAGCAGCGAAGGCCCGATGAGGCGCATGAACCCGGCAAGGCACACGAGCGTCACCTTGCGCGCCTGCAGTGCCCTCGCCAGTGCCGCGTCGTAATCGTCTCTGGACCCGAACGCCCGGTGGTCGAGCACCAGCGTCTCGATCCCGGCGGCTTCGGCCCGTCGGAGCCCGTCGGCACGGGCGTTGTTCGAAATGACGATCGAGATGGGGGCCGCGAGACGCCCGTCGTTCACCGCGTCGATGAGCGCCTGCAGGTTGCTGCCGCGTCCGGAAATCAATACACCGATGGCGCCGGGCGTCTGCGGCACGTATTACCGGGTGTAAACCACGCGCCCGTCTCCGGCGACGGCAGTGCCGATCGGGAACGCTCCGGGTTCGCCGGCCTTCGCGAGCGCCCTGAGCGCCCGCTCTTCGTCGGCTTTCGCGCACACGAGAACCATGCCGATTCCCATGTTGAACGTGCGCAGCATGTCGTCCTCGGGAACCTGGCCGGCCCGCTGCAGAAAATCGAACAACGGAGGCCGCGTCCAGGCGTCCAGCCGCACCCGCGGACTGACATCGGCGGGGAAGGTCCGCGGCAGGTTGTCCGTCAATCCACCCCCGGTGATGTGCGCCATCCCTTTGACGATCCGCGCCTCGAGGAGTGGCCCGACGGTCGTCAGGTACGAACGGTGCGGCGTCAGCAGTGCCTCGCCGATTGTCGAGCCGAGCTCCGGCACGCGCGTGCCGACCGACATCCGCGCAGTGTCGAAGACGATCCGGCGCGCGAGCGAATACCCGTTCGTGTGCAGCCCCGATGACGGCAGGCCTATGAGCACGTCGCCCGGTACGATCGTGCTGCCATCGACAACGCGGTCGCGTGGAACGGCGCCGACGATGAAGCCGGCGACGTCGTACTCGCCATCGGCGTAGAACCCGGGCATTTCGGCGGTCTCGCCGCCGAGCAGCGCGCATCCGTTCGCGCGGCACGCCGCAGCGAGCCCCGCGACAACCTGGACGGCGACAGCGGGCTCGAGCCGGCCTGTCGCGAGGTAGTCGAGAAAAAAGAGGGGCCGCGCGCCCTGAACCAGGATGTCGTTGACGCAGTGGTTGACGAGGTCCACACCGATCGTGTCGTGCACACCCGCCATGAAGGCAACGCGCAGCTTCGTGCCCACGCCATCGGCGCTCGCGACAAGCACGGGATCGGCGATTCCCGCCTGCGCGAGATGAAAAAGCCCCCCGAAGGACCCGATGTCGGACAGCACGCCTGGCGTGGACGTTCCGCGCGCGAGCGATCGGATCCGGCGAACGACCTCGTTCCCCGCATCGATGTCGACGCCCGCCTGCTTGTAGTCCATCAGAATTCGAGCGTCTGAATGAGGGCGGCGGCGATTTTCCGCGTGGGCGAGCCTTCCGGCGAGGCCCAATAGCCGCGGCGCACCGTCGCGAAGAAGCGCTCCTCGTCGAGGTCCTCCTCGAGCATGTCGAACGCCTCGCCGATGAGGACGATCCCTGGCTTCGGATCACTCGCCGCTTCGAGCGCCTTGAGCATTGCCGGTGCGTTCCGGAGTGCGACAGTCCCGAGCGCAAGCGCAATCGCCGCGCGCGCTGGATCCCGGGTCGGGGCGCCGACTTCGATCAACAGGCGGGTGGACTCCGCGTCGCCCGACACGGCGAGCGCCGCGAGGGCTGACGCCGAGGCGCGCAGCAGATCCTGGTAACCCGCCGTCGCGACGGCAAACCGCAGCGATTCGGCGAGATAACCCTGGTGGGATGAGCAGTTCACGCCGAGCAGGCATATGGCGGCGGCAATCGACGGCTGGACGGTTTTCGGAGCCGTCCGCTGCAGCGCGGCAAGCGTTTCGAGCGACCGCTTGTCGCCAATCTTCCCCAATGCGAGGACGGCATCGTCCTGCAGCGGTCCGTCGAGCTTCGCGATGGCCGTGAGGGCGGGCAGCGCGTACACGGCCTTGTAGTCTCCGAGCGCCTCGATGATGCCGCTGCGGAAGAAGTCCTGGCCCTTCATCACGAGGCCGTTCAGCACGTCCCGCACCCTGGGATCCGTACCGTATGCGGCGAGCGCACGCGTCAGCGCAGGGCGGACGAATTCCGATTCCTCCCGCGGCAGCGCGTCGAGCAGGCGCGGCAGGATCTGCACGTCCACGTTGTGTTCGAAGTACGCATACGCAGTCGTGCGGAGGCGATCGTTCGCCGCGGTCAGCGACTGCGCCATGACCTCGCGCGTACGTGGATCGTTGAACCCGGACAGCAGGATGAGCGACCGGAACCGCACGTACGCGTCGGCATGGCCCGCAATGGCCTCGAGCAGGACGGGCACTGCCGTCTGGGGCGGGGCGCGCCGGATGGTCCTCGCGGCGGAGGTGCGAACCGCGTAATCGACGACGGCCAGCTTGTCGATGGCGGCTTTCAGCTGTTCGGCTGTCGCGACGTTCTCGCGCTGCTCCGGCGGAGCACCTGCCGCACGCGGGGCCTGCGCTGCGAGGGGCCCGGGCAGCAGCATGAGGATGGCGACGGTGACGCCGAATGCGCGCACGTGTATCAATCGATCGACTTGAGCGCGAGCTGGAGGTACGCCTGCTCGTTCCGCGGGAAAGCCACGGGATACACACCCGTGTAGCACGAAGTGCAGTAGGAGCGCTGTTCCGAACCGAGCGCCGCGCGCAGGCCCTCGAGACTCAAATAGCCAAGAGTGTCGGCGCCGACGTACTTCCGGATTTCCTCGATCGTGTGCGTCGCGCCGATCAGCTCCGCGCGGCTCGGCGTATCGACGCCGTAGAAGCAGGGCGACACGGTCGGAGGACAGCTGATGCGAAGGTGAACTTCGCGCGCGCCAGCCGCCTTTACCATCTTGACGATCTTGCGGCTCGTCGTGCCGCGAACGAGCGAATCGTCGATGAGGACCACGCTCTTGCCCTCGAGGATGCTGCGGACCGGGTTCAGCTTCACCTTCACGCCGAAGTGCCGGATGGACTGCTGCGGCTGAATGAAGGTGCGCCCGACGTAGTGATTGCGGATGAGCCCCATCCGGAGCGGCAGTCTCGATTCCTCCGCGAAGCCGGTTGCGGCACACACGCCCGAGTCGGGGATGGGCACGACGACATCCGCGTTCGCCGGGGCCTCCCGCGCGAGCACGCGGCCGAGGTCGGTGCGGACGTCGTTGACGCTCCGGCCGAAGACGTAGCTGTCAGGCCGGGCGAAATACACATGCTCGAAGACGCACTGCGAGAGGACGGGCGCGGGAGGAAATGCCTTGATCGAGCGGAGACCGCCCGCGCTGATGACAATGACTTCTCCGGGCTCCACGTCACGGACGTAGGTCGCGCCGATCAGGTCGAGGGCGCACGTCTCCGACGAGACAATCCAGGCCTCCCCCAGCTTGCCCAGCGCGAGCGGCCGGAAGCCGTTCGGATCGCGGACGGCGATGAGGCGATCTTTCGTCAGCAGGGCGAGCGAGAATGCGCCGCGGATCTGGGCCACCGATTCGACGAGCGCCTCTTCCACGGACGGCGCCTTGGACCGTGCGTAAAGGTGCAGGAGCACCTCCGTATCGCTGCTCGTCTGGAAGATCGATCCGTCGCGCACGAGCTCATCGCGCAGCTCCTGCGCGTTGACGAGATTCCCGTTGTGCGCCACGGCAATCTGCCCGTGCACGCAATCGATGAGGAACGGCTGCGCGTTGAAGAGCCGGCTTTCGCCCGCTGTCGAGTATCTGGTGTGGCCGATCGCAAGGTGGCCGGGCAGACCCTCGAGCGCGGCATTGTCGAATGCATCCGCGACGTGCCCCATGGCGCGCGACGCGAGCATGCGCTCGCCGTCAGCCGTCACAATCCCCGCGCTCTCCTGCCCGCGATGCTGCAGAGCATAAAGGCCGAGGTACGTGAGGTTCGCGGCCTCGGGGTTGCCGAAGATCCCGAAGACGCCGCATTCGTCCTTGAATTTGTCGAGCATCTTTGTGCAGCCTCGCGCGACGGGCGCTTCCGCGGATAACCGGATTTACGAACGGTTGCAGCGACGGGTGCTCGAGCGTCGACCCTTACCGGAGACCAACAACTCTCCGAACCGCCGGCCGTCTTGGGCCTGGTCGACGCGAGTTACGGGGACCCTCTATTTTACGCCGTCGCGCGGAGGAAATGCCGCGCAATCGACCCGCTCCACACACGTTCGGCTTCCGCGACCGGGCAGTCGATCGCCAGTGCGCCCGCGACCGAGATCCGCAAGGTGCTGCCGCCCGTCCGGCCGATGAGCTGCGCCGGCACCCCGGCCTCGGTCGCCAGCTGCAGCAGCGCGGCACGGTCATCTGAACGAACGGACACGACGACGCACGACGCCGATTCGCCGAAGATCGTCGAGGCCAGCGGATTGGCGACGATGCCCGACGCCGCAGGCAGGTTTACCTCGAGACCGACGGACGTGTCGAACGCACACTCGGCGAGCGTCACCCCCACCCCGCCGTCGGAGCAGTCGTGCGCCGAGCGGAGCAGGCCCGAGCCCGCTGCGCGAGTCAAGAGACTGATGAGGGCGCGTTCCCTGGCCAGATCTATCCGCGGGGGCACGCCCTTGACCAGACCGTGAACGACCTTCAAGTACTCGCTGCCGCCAAGCTCGCCGAAATTTTCGCCGAGAAGGACGATGTCGTCTCCGGCGTCCCGGAATGGCCGTGCAACGACCCGTGATGCGTCATCGAGCACGCCAACCACGCCGATGATCGGTGTGGGGTAAATGGCCTCTCCGTTTGTCTCGTTGTAGAGACTGACGTTACCCCCCGTGATCGGCACGTCGAGGGCGCGACAGGCTTCGGCGATCCCCTCGATCGCCTGCACAAGCTGCCACATCGTCTCCGGCCGCTCGGGGTTCCCGAAGTTCAGGCAGTTCGTGGCGCCGATCGGCGTCGCGCCCGCGCAGGCCACGTTGCGCGCGGCCTCGGCGACGGCCAGCATGGCGCCGCGCCGGGGATCGAGATAACAGTACCGGCCGTTGCCATCGACCGAGAGTGCCAGCGCACGCTGTGTCCCCTTGATGCGCACCACCCCGGCGCCCATCCCCGGAACGACGATGGTGTTGGTCCGGACCATGTGGTCGTACTGGCGATAGACCCAGCGTTTGCTCGCGACCGTGGGCGAGCCGAGGACCGCAAGCAACGACGCGCGCAAGTCCCGTGGAGCAGCGAGGGCCGACGGATCGAACGTCTGGACGGCGTCGAGGTAGGCCGGCCGCGCCGTCGGACGGTCGTAGACAGGCGCCTCGTCCACGAGCGCAGTGTTCGGGATCTCGGCGACGACGGTGCCGTGATCCTTCACGCGCATGATCCCGTCGTTCGTGACCGCGCCAATGTGCGCTGCGTGGAGGTCCCATTTCTCGAAGACCCGCTCGACTTCGGCTTCGCGGCCCTTCTTGACGCAGAGCAGCATCCGCTCCTGCGATTCCGAGAGCATGATCTCGTAGGCCGTCATGCCGGTCTCGCGCTGCGGCACGTGCATCACGTCAATCTCGATCCCGGCGCCGCCGCGCGAGCCCATTTCGCAGGTCGAGCAGGTCAGCCCCGCAGCTCCCATGTCCTGCACGCCGATGAGCGCGTCGGTCTGCATCAGTTCGAGGCAGGCCTCGAGCAGGAGCTTCTCCATGAACGGATCGCCGACCTGCACGGCAGGACGCTTCTCCGCAGAGGCGTCGTCGAATTCCGCGGACGCCATCGTCGCGCCGTGGATGCCGTCGCGGCCGGTCTTCGACCCGACGTAGTACACCGGATTGCCGATGCCCGAGGCGCTGCCGAGCACCAGCGCGTCGGCCCGGGCGATGCCGAGGCAGAAGACGTTGACAAGCGGGTTGCCGGCATACCGATCGTCGAAGGCGATTTCGCCTCCGACCGTAGGGATGCCGATGCTGTTGCCGTATCCCGCGATGCCGGCCACCACACCCTCGACGGTCCTGCGCGTACGCGCACGCTCCGGGCCGTCCATCTCGCCGAACCGGAGCGAATTCATGAGCGCGATTGGCCGCGCGCCCATGGTGAAGATGTCGCGGATGATCCCCCCGACACCCGTTGCGGCGCCCTGATACGGCTCGATGAACGAGGGGTGATTGTGCGATTCAATCTTGAACACTGCGGCGAGCCCGTCGCCGATGTCGATCGCGCCGGCATTCTCTCCGGGGCCCTGCAGCACTTGTGGCCCGTCGGTCGGCAGCGTTTTCAGATGCACACGCGAGCTCTTGTAGCTGCAGTGCTCGGACCACATGACGGAAAAGTTGCCGAGCTCGGTCGCGCTCGGCTGCCGGCCGAGGAACTGCACGATGCGGTCGTACTCGTCTGGCTTGAGGCCGTGGCGTTCGAGCACCTGCACGTCGATCATGAGCGTGTCACTTCGAGCAGCCCCGATGTCAGCGACTGCACGACTGACTCGAAGATGAACCGGCCGTCGCCGCTGCCGAGCACCGGTTCGCACGCGCGTTCCGGATGCGGCATGAGGCCGACGACATTCCGCGCTTCGTTGCAGAGGCCCGCGATGGCCGCGGCCGAGCCGTTCGGATTCGCTTCGTCCCGAACGTCCCCCGATGCCGTCGTGTAGCGAAACACGATCTGCCGGTTGGCCTCGAGGCGCGCGACCAGATCAGGCTCCGCAAAGTAGTTTCCTTCGCCGTGGGCGATGGGCAACGTCAATACCTGACCGCGGCGGCACGCCGA
>JBBWZJ010000035.1:0-6727 GCA_039648985.1 Acidobacteriota bacterium
CCTCAGTCGCTGTCCCGGCGCAGCTCGCACCCTGTGGGACGCGGCACGTGGGGCACGCAGCACCCGCTGCGTCCTGGACGTTGCAGGTTCTGTGCGGTGCCAGGATCACCCTCCGGCCGATGCGAGCGCACTCGCCCGGCGGAGCAGCGCCAGCTTGCGGTGGCGCGCGGCCGCCAGGTGGCTGTTCAGGAACAGATTGGCCGGATCCGCCGCCAGCGCCCGACGCGACTGATCGATCGCGCGGTCGATCGACGCCAGGTTCTCTTCGAGGATCCGTACCGTGCCCGGATCGAGCCGGGTTCGACCGGCCTGGAGAGCTCCTTCGAGGTCCGTGACCGCCTGATCGTACGGCGTGTCGGCACGTTCGACCGGGGCTATTGCCGGCCGCGCCCCGGCGCGCGTCGATTGCGCGCTCAGCGGCTCGAAGTCAGCGCGGGGATCTCCGGATCGAGCCATCCACACGACGCCACCAGAGAGCAGCATGATGGCCAGCGCGGCAGCGGCAATCTGGGGAAGCGTGAACGAGAATCGACGCGCCGAGAGGAGCCGGGTGAAGAGGCGTGCGCCGGCGGCGGGACCGGCGGAGAGGCGGGGCGCAATCCCGGGCCACAGATCCCGCTCCGGCTGCACGGCGTCGAGCGAGGCGGCGTGCGCCACGACGGCCCGCAGTTCCTCGACGATCTGCCGGCACTCCGCGCAGTTCGCGAGGTGCGCTTCGATTTCGCGGCGCTCCGCGCGATCGATCTCATCATCGACGTAGTCGGACAGACGGCTGGTGAACGCGTCATTCGCCATGTGGTGTCCTCTGGGGCCGCCGCACGCCGGGGCGCAGGTGGCGCCGCAGCATCATTCGCGCGCGGTGCAGCTGCGCCTTCGAGGTCCCCGGAGAGATTCCGAGCAGCGTGCCGATTTCATGGTGCTTGTATCCCTCGACGTCGTGGAGCACGAAGATCTCGCGCGCCCCGTCGGGCAGCTTTTCGAGCGCGGTTTCGAAGTCCATCGACAGGTCCCGCGAGTGGCTGGGGCCCGGCAGCATATCGAGCACGTACTCGGCACTCGCGAATCGAGTCCGCCTGGCCGTCTCCCCCCGGAACCGTTCGATGACGACGTTGACCGCCAGCCGGTGCAGCCATGTCGCAAATGCCGAATCCCCCCGGAAGCCGGCCAGCTTCTGCCAGACCCGGACGAACACGTCCTGCGTGATCTCGTCGGTGTTGCGCCCCCCGGCCATCCGGCGGACGAGGCTGTGCACGCGCGCGAGATGCGCGTGATAGACCCGTTCGAACGCGGACACGTCGCCGCCCGCGGCAAGCGCCACGTCACGGGCCGTAGCCTCTTTGGGGAGGCCGGCGGACTCCGGGCTGTCGGATCGCAGCGGTGATGCTCCCGTATGAGCGGTCGGAACCCCAGATCCCGGCAGCAGGGCAGCCCCCGCCTGCACAGCGATCAATGCTCGCAAGCTCCTTTCCTGCACCAGCTTGGACGGGCGCCGGCCTGCGAAAGGTTGGAAGCTATCGCAGGACAGTGTAGGGGTCGATGGGCGTCCCCTCCCACCAGTGTTTGGCGGCCGTCAGACGGAAGACGGCAAAGTGCAGGTGGGGCGTGTTCTTCGGCGCGTTGCCGGAGGTGCCCACGTACCCGAGGAGCTGACCCTTCGTGACGTGATCGCCTTCCTGCAGGCCGTCGGCGTACCGCTCCAGGTGGGCGTAGTAGTAGCAGAACTGCTCCGTGGGGTCGAACTGGTAAATGGTGATGCCGCCCGCCTTGCTGAAGAACAGGCGCGCGATGGTGCCGTCCTCCACCGCCTTCACGGGTGTATTTCGCGGCGCGAGGATATCCAGCGCCTCGTGCACGCGGGTTCCGCTCCGTTCGTCGCTGAACGATTCGACGAGTTGTTCGGACTTCACACCTTCGACAGGGATCGCGAGGCCCCGGCGCTTGAGCTCGTCCGCTTCGCTCGACGACGCCGGCCCTGGCGCGGGGGCTGCCGGATCCGCATTGGGTGAGGGTGTCGCCCGGGGTGGGGCCGGCTCTGGCGCGGCCTGCGGGGTTCGTGCGCCGGCGACGAGCACGGGTTCGTCCACATCCGCCATGCCGTCGTCGGCGCGGACCGCCGGCGGCCTGTGGAGCGTGGGCGCGGTCGAGCCCGCGGGGGCCCCGTACTTACTCACGACGACGCCGACGAGCGCCGCTCCCGCGAGAAAGCCGCACAGGGCGCCGAGGCCGAACGTTCGCGCCCGCTGCCTGGTCTCGTCGCGCACGGCTATTCCGTGAACACCACGCGCGTGCCCGGCTTGACCAGGCCGGCGAGGTGGAGCGCATCCCAGTTGGTGAGTCGCACGCAGCCGTGGGACTCCGTCCGTCCGATCGTCTCCGGGACCGGCGTGCCGTGGATGCCGTAGTGCTCTTTGGAAATGTCGATCCAGACGAGGCCGACGGGATTGTTCGGTCCCGGCGGGATCTTTGCCTTCGCGTGGGACGGATCCGCGTCCCAGAACAGCTCCGGGTTGTAATGGAACGTGGGGTTACGCTGAACGCCGTTGACCTTCCATTCTCCGATCGGCAGCGGATCGTGCTCGCTTCCCGTCGTGACCGGCGCGAAGAAAACGACGGTGCCGTCAGCGTTGGTGACCGTAAGCGCTTTGGCCGCCTTGCCGACGCTGACGACGACGTCGGGCTTCGGGGGTGCGGCGGGCGCGCTTACCTGGGGCGCGGCGGGAGCCGGCTGCGTTGCCGGGGGCTTGAGCGCCGCCGCGTCCTTCGGCGGGGGCGCGACCGGCAGCAGCATCGGGTCCACGTTTGGCACCTGGATGTCCTGCTCCGCCGCGAACGTCGCACCCGGGTTCAGCACCTGCAGCAGAGCAGGGGTCGTGTGGAAGCGTTCCGCGAGGGCTTCAATCAGCGACTCGTAACCCAGAGCCGGCAGCTTCGACTTCTCCATCATGTCTTCGGGAATCGGCACGTACGGGCCTGCGGCGTCTTCCGCTGTGATGCGGTAGCGCGTCAGCGGTTCTTCGGACGGGACGGTGTGCGTCCCCTGCCGCTGAAACGCAGCGAACGCGTTCTCGGTGCTCCAGCCGCCGCGCCCATCGATGACCCCGGGCGAAAAACCCGCGCGATCGAGCATGACCTGTTGCTGCAGCACGCGCATGTCGAATGCGGGCGCGGGAGGTCGTGGCGCGGGGCGGCGGTGCGCTGAGGGACTCGGCTTCCGCGCCGCGGGCGATGGCGCGTGCGACTGCGCCAGCGCGGCGCTCAAGGCAACCATCCACAATGTCTGCATCAATTGTTATCCATTCAGGACCCGCTCCAGTGCCCGGCGGTCGCTTCCAGCCCGGCGCTCGTCGCCGCCGGCCGTCATGTCGATTTCGAAGAGACGAAACGGACGCGAGGGGAAGTGCTCGCGCATGAGCGACATCGACACGTTGTAGACGGGAGCGTTTTTCGCCGTGCGCCCCTCGGGGTGGCCGTTGTGCGCATGCCCGTGGAACACCGCCGTGACGGGAAACCGGTTGAGCGGTTCCTCGAGGCGGCTGCAGCCCAGGAACGGGAATATCTCGCGGGGCTCGCCTTCCACTGTAGCTTGAATCGGCGCGTAGTGGAGGACGGCGATCAGATGATTGTTGCGCAGCCGCGCCAGCGCCGACTCGAGCTTCAGCGCCTCGTCCACCGCCTCGTGGACGAACTTCTTGATGCTCTGTTCCCCCCAGGGACCAAGTGCACGCCGGCCAAAACCGCCCGCGAACCCCTTCACGCCCGCGAACCCGATCCCCAGAATCTCGGTGCTGTCGCCGTCGAGCGTGACGACGCCCGCGTCGAGCAGAATGTGGCGTAGCTCCTCCTGCTGGCCCGATTCGAAATCGTGATTTCCCAGCACGGCGACCGTGGGGATCTTGATCGATCCCATTTCGCGGACGAGCGCACGGACTTCCTCCGGGAGGCCGTAGTCCGTCAGGTCGCCGCACAAGACGAGAATGTCCGCCGACTCGCTAATCTGGCTGAACAGCGCATGGAGCGACCCGTGGATCGCCGAGCGGCTGTAGTGAAGATCGCCGATGGCCGCGATGCGGACGACATCCCTGAGTTGTGGCATAGGTCTCCCCAAAGAAGAGGACGCAAGATGTATACCGGGGGAGATCTGACGGCGTGACGAATTTGCCGGCTATTTCTCGTCCGGCGAATCGTTCCGGCCGGAGGCCGAAGCGTCGGGCGCCGGCGGCTCGCTCAGTCTGGCCAGTTCCGCGTCCAGCGCCGCGATGGCCTGCTCGAGCATCACACGATGCGGGGGGACCGTTGCCCGGCTGAGGTCGTGCAGCGCGCGTGACCTCGACAACGCGAGCGCCCGCTGCCGATCCAGCCGCTCCCGCTGTTCTGCCGACGGCGCCGGTCCGGACGCGGTACGACCGCGGGCGGCTTCTTCCTGCTGGAACTCGACCTGCTTCGACTCGAAACCCCGCGCCACGATTCCATCTTACGGTACTCGAGCGGTGCGGAAAGCGTTCCCGGGAATCTATAATGGAGAGTCCATGACATCTTTGTTCCGGCGGGCTTCTGAGACGGTGCCGCTGGCGGTGTGCCTGCTGATGGCAGGCGCGTTCGCCTGTTCGCGGACGTCTCCGGAGACCGCCGTCGATCGTCCGCCCGCCGCTGCGAGCCCGGCGCCGGATACGCGTCCCAAAGTGATTGTCCTCGGCGATAGCCTGACGGCGGGCCTAGGGCTCGTCCCGACGGAATCGTTCCCCGCGGTGCTGCAGCGTCGAATCGATGACGCGAGGCTGCCGTTCGATGTCGTCAACGCCGGCGTGTCCGGCGACACGTCCGCCGGGGGGCTCCGGCGGCTGGACTGGTCGCTGCAGGACGGCGCGCGCGTGCTGGTCCTCGCGCTCGGAGCAAACGACGGCCTCCGGGGTCTTCCCGTCCGTGAGCTGAAGCGGAATCTCGCCAGCGTGATCGAACGCGCGCAGGCGAAGGGCATAGTCGTCGTCCTCGCCGGCATGGAAGCGCCGCCGAACTATGGCGCCGAGTACGCGACGGCCTTCAGGCAGGCCTACCGCGACCTGGCGAAGCAGTACCACGTGCCGCTCGTGCCGTTTCTCCTCGACCGCGTCGCCGGGCAGCCCGGGCTGAATCAGGCGGACGGCATCCATCCGAACGTTCGCGGCGCGCAGATCGTTGCGGATACTGTCTGGGCGGTGCTGAAGCCGGAGCTCGAACGGCTGTCGGCCTCATGATCGAGCTGCGCGGCGTTTCGAAGACGGTGCCGAGTGGCGCCGGCATGCTGACAATCCTGCACCCGCTCGACCTCGTCGTCCCCGCTCGCCAGGTCGTAGCGATTACCGGACCATCCGGCAGTGGGAAGTCCACACTCCTCGGGCTGCTCGCCGGGCTCGACGCGCCGTCCACCGGTCATATCTCGATCGACGGGATCGACATCACCACGCTCGGCGAGGACGGGCTCGCGCGTCTGCGGGGCCGTCGCATCGGATTCGTGTTCCAGTTCTTCCATCTGCTCCCGTCGCTGACCGCGCTCGAAAACGTGCTCGTGCCGATGGAAATCGCGCGGGTGAAGGATGCGAAGTCCCGCGCGACGACGCTGCTTGCCGAAGTCGGCCTGTCGGAGCGCGGCCATCACTATCCGTCGCAACTGTCTGGAGGAGAGCAGCAGCGCGTCGCGATCGCGAGGGCACTTGCGAACGATCCCCCGCTCCTGCTGGCCGACGAGCCCACCGGGAATCTGGACAGCACGACCGGCGCGCAGGTCATCGAGCTGCTCCTCGAGGTCAACCGGCTCCGCGGGACGACGCTCGTGATCGTCACGCACGACCCCGAGCTGGCGGGTGTCGCGGATGTCGCGGTCGCGCTTCGCGACGGCCGGGTCGTCAGCCGGACGGCGCGCCCTCAGCCAGCGGAGGCCACTCCGGAGCCCCGGCGCGTTCCCGATCCGGCGGCGCGCTGATGGCATTCGTGTTTCGCATGGCCGCGCGGGAGCTCAGGGCGTCGTGGCGAAGGCTCGTGTTCTTTTTCGTGTGCGTCGCGATTGGAGTCGCGGCGATCGTTTCGCTCCGCTCGATCATCCAGAGCATTCGTGCGGGTCTGGTGCGCGAGGCACGGTCCAGCATCGCGGCCGATGTGCTCGTACAGAGCAGCCGGCCGTGGACCCCCGAGGTCACGGCGGCTCTCGACGAGCGGATCGCGCGCGCCCCGGTCGTCGCGCGCACGGCGGCCATCGAGACAGCCACGATGGTGCGCGCCGAGACCGGTGCAGCAGTTGCCCGGATGGTGGAGCTGCGCGCCGTTGAAAGCGGGTTCCCGTTCTACGGCACGCTGGCGCTGCAAAACGGGGTCCCGTACTCGCACGATCTCCTGAGCCATGGCGGCGCGCTCGTCCGGCCGGAGCTGCTGACACAACTCGGCGTTGCTGTCGGCGGCCGCATTCTGATCGGCGGACGCCCCTTCACGATTCGCGGTGTCATCGAACAGGAGCCTGGCCGAAGCGTCGGCGGGTTCAGTCTCGGATCCCGCGTGCTTGTCGATCTCGCGGACATGCAGGCCTCGGGCCTGCTCTCGTACGGCAGCCGCGCGAACTACCAGGTCTTGCTGAAGGTGCGCGAGGACGGCGTCGAACCACTCGCACGGGATATTCGCCGGGGCTTCCGAAACCGGTTCGTGACCGCGCGCTCCTACCGCTCGACGGAGGACCAGATTGGCGAGAATCTGCAGCGCGCCG
>JBBWZJ010000074.1:0-12449 GCA_039648985.1 Acidobacteriota bacterium
CACCGTGCATGAAGAAATGCAGCAGCGCCAGCGAGAATGCCACCGCGACGAGTGCGTGGGCGTGGCGCATCATGTAGCCGATGAGCGGCATTTCGTCGGTGGGGGCGATCGTCAGCGCCACGAACAGCGCCCCCACGAGCATGAAGAACAGGTGCTCGACGTACCCGGCCTTGTCGCGGCGATCTCCCTTCTCGCCCGATTGGCCGAAGTGCGACTCCGCGAGAAGCGCGCCGAGCGCGCCAGGACCGGCCTGGATCGCGGTCTTGCCGACGAGCTCGTGCCAGCCCATGCCGGGCTTGAACACGCCGAGGATCCCCAGCATGACGCCGCTCGAAACGATGGCGACACCGTACGCGGTGATCGCGTGGAGCGTTGCGTGACCCAGGCTGGCCGTGTCGCCGAACCCGATGTAATGCGCGACGCCAATAAGGATGGGAAAGAAGACCGCCATCAGCAGCAGGATGCGCGCCGGGCCCAGGTAGAACCCGAGCCACCACATCTCCATTGTCATCAGCAGCGGCAACGCGAACAGAATCGACCCCCCAAACCCACGCGCCAGCCCCGCGAACGTGGCTTGCGCCCCGTCGGCACGGGTCGCTGGTTCCTCACGTGTTCTCACGGCCGGCGCTGCTGCAAACGCCGTGCACGAACCCCGAAGCTGAAGCATTGTGCGGGGCGAGCGTCGAGGGCGCACTCGGTCTGCGCTCAACGAGGCGGGACGCGATCGCCGTCGCCTTCGAAAAACATCGGCGCGTGCCGTGACTTCTGGCCAGGTGCGATCTGTCGCGCGATCGCCGCGAGCGATCGGGCGAGAACCTGCCGCTCGCGCGGCGCGAGCGACGCGATCGCAGTAATCAGATGCTCCTGCACCGCCACGGGCGCCCGGCCGAGCACCCGCCGGCCTTTGGCCGTGAGCGCCAGCTTCTGACGTCGACGGTCGTCGCTCGCCGCCATCTTCGCGACGAGCCCCTGTCGTACGAGGCGCTGGATGACGACGGACACGGAGCTCTGATGGGTGAACGTGAGCGCGGCGATGTCGTTGACCGACGCGTCGGGATGCTCAGCGATTTGCTGCAGCGCGAACAGCTGCGCGCTGCTCAGGCCCGCACGCTGGCGGACGCGCCCGAGGCGCAGCGTCTGCACGATGTGACGCAAGGCGTCGAGTGCCTGTCGCACGTCCGGCGTCCTGCCGAATCGATGGCCGCGCGACGCGGTCGGCCGCGGTATGTCGCGGCCAGCGTCGCGCCGTCTCGGCGGTGCGATTGATGAGTCGGCCGATGGCGTACGGGCAGCCATGTCTGGTATCCTGAGTGATTATATGGGATCACATACATCGTGAGTACAGCGCCCTCACGCGTCATCGCGGACGATCTCGGGGACTTCACCGCGACCCCGCGGCTGCTCCTGATCTCCGCCTCGGCCATCGCGATCGGCGTGGTCAGCGCGTACGTCGCGTGGGCACTGCTCAAGCTGATCGGCTTCTTCACCAACCTGTTCTTCTTTCAGCGGCTGTCTACCGCGCTGGTAACGCCGGAAGGCCATACCCTGGGGCCCTTCGTGATCCTGGTGCCCGTCGCCGGTGCGCTGGTCATCGGGTTGATGGCCCGATACGGCTCCGAACGGATCCGCGGACACGGGATCCCTGAGGCGATCGAGGCGATCCTGATCAACGGCAGTCGGATCGATGCGAAAGTGGCGCTGCTCAAGCCCCTGTCCTCGGCGATTTCCATCGGTTCGGGCGGGCCCTTCGGCGCCGAGGGGCCGATCATCATGACCGGAGGCGCGGTCGGGTCTCTTATCGCGCAGTTCTTCCACCTGACCAGCGTCGAGCGCAAGACGCTGCTCGTCGCCGGAGCGGCAGCCGGCATGTCCGCCACGTTCGCCGCGCCGCTGGCGGCGGTGCTGCTCGCGGTGGAACTGCTCCTGTTCGAATGGAAGCCGCGCAGCCTCGTCCCCGTCGCTCTCGCCAGCGCAACAGCAGCGGCGATGCGCCGGTACATCATCGGCCTCGGCCCGCTCTTCCCGGTGCCGCCGCATCCGGTGTTCATCGGACCGCTGGGGCTGGCCGGATGCGTACTCGCCGGCATCCTGGCTGGCGCGCTCTCCGCTTTGCTGACTCGGGCCGTCTACGCTTCGGAAGACACGTTCCAGCATCTACCCATCCACTGGATGTGGTGGCCGGCCATTGGCGGGCTCGTAATCGGAGTGGGCGGCTGGATGTTCCCACAGGCGCTCGGCGTCGGCTACGACGTCATCGGCGACCTGCTGAAGGGGGAGGTGAGCGGCCGCGTGATCCTCGGCGTCCTGATCGTCAAATCGATCATCTGGTCGGTGTCGCTGGGATCCGGGACGTCTGGCGGCGTGCTCGCGCCGCTGCTGATGATGGGCGGCGCGCTGGGCGGTGTCGAGGCGTGGTACTTCCCGGGCGAGGGGCTCGGCTTCTGGCCGCTCGTCAGCATGGGCGCGATTCTCGCCGGGACGATGCGTTCGCCGCTGACCGGAATCGTGTTCGCGCTCGAGCTCACGCACGACATCAACATGGTCCTGCCGCTGCTCGTCGCCGCCACCATCGCGCACGGCTTCACCGTGCTCACCCTCCGGCGTTCCATCCTGACCGAGAAGATTGCCCGGCGCGGCTTCCATCTGAGTCGCGAATACTCGGTCGATCCGCTCGAGATTCTGTTCGTCCGCGAAGTGATGCGCACCAGTATCGCGGCGCTCCCGGCCGATGCCCCGTACGAGAGCCTGCGACACTCGCTGCACGGCGACTCCGCCAGGGGCCGCCAGCGCTTGTACCCGGTGATCGGCGCCGCGCAGGAGTTGATCGGCGTGGTGACGCGCGGCGATCTGCAGAAGGTGGCCGACGCTGGGCCCGATCGGTCGAACACGCCACTCGCCGCCATCGTCAAGACCGCGGTGGTGGTCGCGTATCCCGATGAGTCCCTACGGGTGATTGTCTATCGGATGGCCGAGACAGGGCTCACCCGATTTCCGGTCATCGACAGAGAAGACCGCCGCCTCGTTGGAATGATTGCGTTGAACGACCTGCTCAAGGCACGGGCGCTGAACCTCGATGCGGAACAGCGGCGCGAGCGCGTGCTGGGGGCTCACATCAGTCTTCCGTTCCGCAACAGAGCGCGACAGGGTGTTCCCCGTCCGTGACAGACGTGTGTCGGAGGTCGCGACGCCCTCGAATGCCTGCGCTGCACAGGTGAACCGACCTCACATCCCCATCCGGCCTCAGGGACCTGCTCAGGCGCTAAGCTATGAGGCGCGGGACCAATGGAGAGAGGTGCCTCGCGGGCCGGTCGCTTGCAGGTGCGCTGCTGAAGGGATGACGCGAATCTCAGCTCTGAACCCACCGTCCGCCGATACCGTCGTCCGCCCGGCGCGTCGCAGCGATCTCGAGAGCCTCGGCCGGCTCGGCACGCGGCTGGTGGCGGAGCACCACGCGTTCGACGAGCAGCGCTTCCTCGCGGCCAGCAGCCGCACGGAGGTGAACTATGCCTCCTTCCTCGGCAGCCAGCTCGACGATCCGGACGTGATCCTGCTGGTCGCCGAAAACGGCGGGCACGTCATCGGCTATGCGTATGCGGCGCTCGAGGGGTACGACTACATGTCCCTCCGGGGCCCGGCGGCCGTGCTGCACGACCTCGTCGTCGATCCCGCGGTTCGCGGGCGCGGCGTAGGGGGGCTGCTGCTCGACACGATCCTGGCCCAGTTGACGTCCCGCGGCACGCCACGCGTCGTCCTGTCAACCGCCGAACGGAACGAAGGGGCGCAGCGGCTGTTCGCCCGGGTCGGTTTTCGAAGAACGATGATCGAGATGACGCGCGAGTTGCATCAGGGCGAGGCCCCGGCCGGCAAGGCCGCCCCATGAACGAATCCACGAGTCTTCTGCGGGCGTGGGAAAGCTTCTACGTCATCGTCGGGTCGTCCGGGGGTGCGTTGATCGGGCTGCAGTTCGTCGTGATCACGCTCATCGCGGACAGCCGGCGGGGGACCCACGCCGGTGCGCTCAGCGCATTCGGGACGCCGACGGTGATTCATCTTGCGGGAGCACTCGTCGTGTCGGCCATCATGAGCGCGCCCTGGCCGTCGATCGGCCTCCTTGCGGCAACTCTCGGCACGTGCGGGGTGCTCGGTGTCGCGTACGGCGCCACCGTCCTGGTCCGCGCGCGCCGTCAGACAGGCTACCGCCCGGTCTGGCAAGACTGGATCTGGTACGTGACGCTGCCCTGCCTTGTCTATGCCGCGCTGGCTGTCGCGGCCTTCTGCCTGCGCACGCATACGGAGATTGGATTGGCGGGGGTGGCGGCGGTCGCACTCGCGCTGCTGCTGGTCGGCATTCACAACGCATGGGACACGGTGACGCACCTCGTCGTGTCCGACGGGTAAGGGGACTAACCGCGCGCGGACTCGCATCGATGATGTCGCGCATATAGGTGGCCTCGTAATGCCAGTCCCGCTCGAACCTGCCAATCGCCTTTCTCAAACCCACTTGATCATGTTGCTCCTCCTGTCTTCGACAAGTGAGACGGGAGAGGCGCCCGGAATGTGACATGCCCACCGGAGCCGCTGAGATGGCCCATCCTGTGGAAGCGGCACCCCTGACTTCAGCGCTCAGGCGTTTCTGGTTAGACTCGACAGCACATGATCAGATTGCTCGTACGCCCGCTCGTCGCCCTCGCCCTGGCGAGCGCCTCCTTGTCGGCGCAGCGGGGCGGTTCGATCCCGCAGCATCTCGTCTTCGCGCCGTATCACGCGACCGGCATTTACGAGGTCGGGGAAACTGTCGGCTGGTCCGTGACGCCGGGAGACATGCCGCCGCCCTACGCCTACAAATGGACGATCCGCCGCAATAACGCGGAGGTGCTGAAGGAAGGCACGCTCGATCTTACGGACGGGAAGAACAAGATCGAGGTCGTCGCGGATCAACCAGAAATGATCTACGTCGCCGTGCAGGCCTACGACGACGCGTCCGCGTCGGGGCCGGCAGGTGAGGCGCCGACATTCGTCGGCGGCAATGCCGGACGGAACACCGGATTCTACGCCGTCGGCGCGGCCGTCGCCCCGACGAAGATTGGCCTTTCGACGCCTCGTCCCGCCGACTTCGATGCGTTCTGGGACGGCAAGCTCGCCGCGCAGGCACGCGTGCCGATCAATCCGGTGCTGACGCCGGTCGACACGGATGTGCCCGGCGTCGAGCTGCAGCGATTCCGGCTCGACGCCCTTGGATCGAAGACCCAGGGCTACGTGGCCAGGCCGGCCGGAGACGGGACGTTCCCGGCGCTCATCCAGCTGCAGTATGCCGGGGTCTACGCCCTCAATGCCGGCGCCGACGCGCGGCGGGCGGCGGAAGGCTGGCTCGTGCTCAACGTGGACGCGCACGACAAGCTGCCCTCCGATCCGTCTGGCGACGTGCCACGCACGTATCAGAACGTCGGCAATACCGATCGGGAGACGTCTTACTTCCTGGGCATGTATCTTCGCGACTCACGCGCGCTCGATTACCTGCTCACGCGCCCCGACTGGGATGGGAAGACGATCGTGGTGGCGGGCGGCAGCATGGGTGGCCAGCAGAGTCTCGCGCTGGCGGGGCTCCGCCCCGACAAGATCACCGCGGTGCTGGTCTGCGTGCCGGCGGGAGCGGACACCAACGGCGGCCTTCACGGCCGGAGGCCAGGCTATCCCAACTGGCCGTCCGAGAACCCGGACGCCATGCGGACGGCGCTCTATTTCGATACCGTCAATTTCGCGTCGCGCATCAAGGCGCCCGTCATGGCGGGAATGGGATTCATCGATACGATCTCACCTCCTGCGGGCGTCTGGACCGCGATCAACCAGATACCCGGACTGGTGGAAGCGGTGCCGATGATCGAGTCCGAACACGACAACCTGACCCCCGACAAGGCACGGGCGTGCCCCGCCCGCACGAACGAGAAGCTCGATCAGCTGGTGCACGGAGGCACGTTCACCGGATTGCCGCGATGATTTGCGGGCTTGTCGAAACCCTCCGCGGCGCCTAAGATGGCGCCTGTGAAACACAGCACCTGGCGCGTACGTTGGTGTCTCGCCGCGGTGGCCGCCTGTGGAGCCGGGGCCATCACACTTGCGTCCGATTTCCTGACCGAAGGAGTGGACAGCGCGCGCACCGGGTGGGTTCGCGACGAAAAGGTGTTCACGCCGGCGAACGTCGGGCACACGACGCTCCTCTGGAAGGTGAAGCTCGAGAGCACACCGCGCGCGATGCACAACCTGTTCGCGCCTCTCGTTGCCGAACGCGTCACGACGCCGCAGGGCATCCGCGAGCTCGCTGTCGTCGCGGGTGTTTCCGACGATCTGTTCGGGATCGACGTGGCCAGCGGCAAACAGATCTGGCACCGGCGCTTCGACAGCACCCTGGCCAATCCCGGAGGTACGACCGACACCCTCTGCCCCGGCGGTCAGACGGACGTGCCGACGCTGGCGCAGACAGCCGAGGGGAAATACACCATTTACGCCGTGTCCTGGGACGGCCGCCTGCGGCAGGTGAACCTGGCCGACGGCCAGGACCTCGCGCCACCCGAAAAGTTCATTCCCGGCGGAGGCAAGCCGTACGCGCTCAATCTGCGCGACGGCGTCATCTACACGGCCACGGCCCAGGGATGCGGTGGCCTCACGAACGCGTTCTACTCCTACGATCTCGCGTCACGCCGCGCGAGCGCATTCATTCCCGCCGGGGGCGGGCTCTGGGGCAGGCGCGGTGCCGTCGTCGATCCAGAGGGCCGGGTCTTCATCGGCACCGGGGACGCGCAGTTCGATCCCGCCACCCGGCGCCTCGGCAACGCCGTCGTCGGGGTGAAGCTCGACGCGAACAAGCAGCTCCAGCTCGTCGACTTCTTCGGGGCGCCGAACGCCAACTGGCTGTGGCGTCGCGATCTCGACGTGAACACCACGCCCGTCGCCTTCGACGTCGGCGGGCGGAAGTTCCTCGTCGGCACGAGCAAGGAGTGTCGGCTGTGGCTGCTCGATCGGGACACCCTCGGCGGAGAGGATCACCGGACTGCCGTCCAGACGACGCCGCTCATCTGCAACGACGCGCGGGCGTTCGATGCGAGAGGCATCTGGGGTGCACTCAGCGCGTGGCAGGACCAGAACGGAACGTCGTGGGTGCTCGCGCCATTCTGGGGGCCCGTGAGCAAGGACTTCCACGCCCCTGTGGAGCACGCGCGCCCGACATCCGGCGGTGTGGCGGCGTTCCGCGTGCAGCAGCGTGCGGGGGAGTGGCAGCTCACGCCCGCCTGGCTCTCGCGGGACATGGATCTCGCCGAGGAAGCCGTGATCGCGAACGGCATCGTCTTCACGTATGCAGCTGGTGAGGACGCGTCGCAGACGCTTCCCGACAAAGCGTGGGACGAGCCGGGCGGGCCGGTCTATGGCGGCGGGCTCAACTCCGGTCCCGCACGGCGCATTCCAACGTCGCGGCACGCCGTCCTTTACGCCCTCGACGCGCAAACAGGCAAGGAGCTGTGGTCGAGCGGCTCGACGATCGAATCCTGGAACCATTTCAGCGGACTGACGGTCGTCAACGGCCGCGCGTATGTCGCGACCTTCGACGGCGTCCTGTACTGCTTCGGCGTTGGCCGGTAAACGGAGAGGCTGATGCAACTGCAGCGTTTATCGATCGTCCTGCTCACGGTGGCGGTGACGACCACCGTCACGTTCGCACAGATCGGCCGGACCGGCACGCAGTGGCTGACGGCGCTCGGGAACGCGCAGCGCACGTCATGGGTGAGCGCCGACGACAGGATTTCCGTGGCGGCCCTCTCGAAGCCCGGGTTCGAGCTGCAATGGAAGACGAAGCTCGACAACGCGCCGCGCGGCGTGCACGGACCCGGTCAGGGCGTGACAGCCACGGGCGTGACGATCTTCGTGCCCATGTCTCTCGTGACCGGCAGCTCGAACACAGTCTACGGCGTGGACAACGACCTCGGGTACGTCGTCTGGAAGCGGAAGTTCGAAGCGGCGCTGCCTCCGCCGGCTGCCGGCTGTCCCGGCGGCATCTCCGGCGGCGCGACGCGCATTGTCCCGCTGAACGACACGACGACAATCCGGCCGCCATCCGACCCGGGCCGGGGCTCGGCCGGTTACCGGAGCTTGATCGGGAAGCCCGGGGAGGGTGTTCCGATCGAAGGCCGGGCCGCGGGGCCCGGGCGGTCGAGCGATCCTTCCACGCCGCCGGACCCGGCTCGCGGCGCACGAGGCGCGGCACCCGCGATCGAGCCTGCGCGCCAGCAGCCCCCGCCCGTGCCGAGCGAGCAGACGTCAGATCGGATTCCGGGGTCGTCGCCGGGCGCGAAGACCGAAGCAGAGCGCACGGCCGACGCATTCGGATACGGGTTTCTCTTTCGACCGTCCGGCGTCGTGTACGTGATCGCGAGCGACGGCATGCTGCACGTCCTGGGTCTGCCCTCGGGCAAGGACATGCAGCGCCCGGCGCCATTTCTGCCGGCGAACGCGAGCTGGTCCTCTCCAATTGCCGTGGGCACCACGATGTACGCCGCGACTGTCGGCAACTGCGGCGGCGCGCCGCCCGGCGTCCGCGCCATCGATCTCGACAGCGACGCGAAGCCTGTCGTCTCGTGGGCCAGCGACGGCGGGCCTGTGGTGGGCGCGGTGGCATTCACTTCCGGCGGCACACTGATCGCGTCGATCGGGGCAGGGCGGGTCACAGGGACGGGCAAGTCGAACGCGATCGTTGCGCTCGACCCGAAAACGCTGCAGTTGAAGGACTGGTTCTCGGACCCGGCCGCTGATTTCGTCACCGGGCCGACGATCCTCCGCCACGGCGAGAGGGAGATCGTCGCCGCAGCGAGCAGGGACGGGCGCGTGTGGCTGCTCGACGCGAAATCGCTGGGAGGCGCCAGTCACGGCACACCGCTCCACGTCTCGCAGACGGTGCTCGGAGCCGGGGCGGTGGTAAGCGCCGACGCACTCGCGGCGTGGCGGGCGGCGGCATCGGGCTCAGCGGCCGCCGCACTTGCAGGCCAACAGCCTGCGCCCGCGACCACGGCAGGCGGTACGTCGTGGATTCTGCTGCCGGTTGCCGGCCGGCTCGCGAGCGGGATGCCGTCCACGAACGGAACGGTGGCCACCGGCGCGGTCGTCGCCATGAAGCTGTCCGACAGCGGCGGCACGCTGACGCTTGCACCGGGGTGGGTATCGCACGAGCTCGCGTCCCCGGCGACGCCGCTCGTCGTCAACGGCGTCGTCTTTGCGCTCGCGACTGGCGCGCCCGCCACTCCGGGTGGCCGCGGTACGCCGGCCGTGCTCCACGCGTACGACGGAGCAAACGGCGCGCGCTTGTGGACGAGCGGAAACACGATCGCAACGTTCGCGTCGCCAGGCAGCTTCTGGCCCGGGTACGGGCAGGTCTATGTCGGCGCCCAGGACGGGACGCTGCACGCCTTCGGCTTCAACGACGAACGGCGGCACACCAGCGCTCGCTGAGTGGCCGCCGCCTGAGTTCAGCGCTTGCGCATACGCAAGCGCGCCGTCAGTTACTTCACGTCGAACACGACGACGAGCGGATCGTGGTCTGAGGGAGACACGCTGCCGACCCGCGTGTCGGGGACCTTGGCGCTGTGGACCGTCACGGGCCCGAGCTTCGAGATGAAGGCGTAATCGAACCGCGACGATCCGTGCGTGGCCCCGGTGCCGTTGTACGATGTCGCAGTGCCGGTGCTCTGCGCGGCCACCCAGGAGTCCCGGATCCAGCTGCTCATCAGGTTGTAGTCGGTCGTGCCCGGACTCGTGTTGAAATCACCCATCACGATCCGCGGCTCCGCGAAGCTCGTGACCCAGCGAACCACCTGCGCGATCTGGATGGGCCGCCACGACGAGTTGGCGTACTCCACGTGTGTGGAGAAGAGGTTCACCGTGCGCCCGTTCACCACGATGGCGATGTGCGCAATTCCCCTGTCGTAGCTGATCAGGGTCGCGCTCGAGGACGACGGCTTGTAGCGCGAGAGGAGCACGTTTCCGTAGCCGCTGGTCCCGCCCAGGCCGTTGACGTTCTGCCGGTACCACGTCATCCCGGTCTTCTGCTCGACCAGGGACTCCAGCCGGGCGCCCATGTCGAAGGTCCAGGCGCACTCGCCCGAGAAGAAGTTCACTTCGTTCAGGCTCACGACGTCCGGGTGCTGCGCCACGATCGCATTCGCGATCCGGTCGGGATCGCAGCGGCCGTCCGACCCCTTCGTCTTGTGGACGTTCCACTGCATGACGCGAAGCGTGGTCGCTGACGTCGTACCCGTGGAGCCGGACACCACCGGCGGCGCCGCGGCGGTGCCGTACGTGATGACGAGCCGTGGGCGAAGCGCCGCGTTCGATGCGCGCGACGAGTAGAACTCCTTGTAGCTGCCGTCCGACTGAGCGCCTCTGTCGACGAGCGCCACGCGCGTGTACCGCGAACCGAAGTCGCCGTTCACGGCACGCTGCACGAGCGCGGTCAGATTGAACTTGTAGGCCGATCCTTCGGCTGCATCGACGTAAGTCGTGCCGAAGCTCGATCCGAGATCCCCGCCGGCGCTGGCCCACAGCAGTCCGTCCTTGCGGTTGAACCAGGTTGCCTGTCCCGCTTCGAACGGTTTCGTCACGTTGAACGCGGTGAGGCCGCGGCGCTCGGTGCTTTCGGCGTTCTTGAGCACGAGGTACAACTGCGCGCTCTGGATCACCGCGTTCGCCGGAATCGTGTTCTGGGTGTCGATTTTCAGGAGGATGCGCCGGGTATAGCTTGGCGAACTGGCCTTCGTGGCCAGCACGGGGCTGGTGCTGAAATCCGCGCTCGCGTAGCCGCCGCCCTGAATCGTGACGTCCGCATTCACCTGCGATCCCGGCGTACTGAGCGTCACCGTCGTCTGCGCCGAGACGGCAGCGGCAAAGCCGCAGGTGGCAACGAGTACGACGCAAGCGCGTGGGATGAACCGCGCAGCGCAATTCGGGTTGACGGACACAGACGAAGACGAGGTGGGCACACGAAGCATGAAACCTCCGACAAACGGTTGAGCTCCAGGCGCAGCCGAATGGTCGAGTTGTTAAGAGACCGAAAAGTTAATTGGTTGAGGCGTACTGCTCGGCAGGAACCGCCAAGCAGCAGAGAGGCAAGCATGCAGCCAGCTGGAAAATGGCTGGAAAATGCAGATATTCGAATTGCGAAGGAACCTGTGCAGCGGGAAACAACTGAGCAGTATCGAATGATTTACATCCGCGGAGCTGTGCGTTCCGAATCACGTGAAAAATGCAGTGTTTTGGCTGCGATGTGAATACGGATGTGTTGCCGAAGCATGCATGACGGGCACCAGGCACCGGCAGGAGCTATCGCTCGTGCATCGTGTGTCAGTAATCCGTCCGTTGACCGGTCCGAAGGCCGATGACACCAACGCCCTTACGCGAAGGCCCGGCGAGGTCCCAGGCTGCGCAGGAGTGACAGCCGCCAGACCACAACGCTGTTGGACAAGCGATCGACGCGGCGAAGCCAGCCGGCTTCGTCACGGCACACCTCCTCGCGGAAGATCGCCTCGAGCTGCGACTTGCTCGACAGCGACGAGACCGCCCCGTGCTCCATTGCCCACATCATGCCGGCAAGCGCGAGCCGATGGCGCCGGGCACGAGTCTGGCGATACAGGTCACGGACCCGCGCGCAGTTCCGCATGTGCCTGGCAAACTTGTGTTCTTTCACCGGCAGCCCCCCGGTCGTCCTGCCGCGCTGCGCCACCTTCAGGAACTTGTGGACGCCAAACGAGAAGCACTCGAAATCGGACGCGACCTCGCCGTGGTTGACGAACGGCGCCGGCGAACCCTCCCACAATAGCTGCGTGGCATTCACGGGATCGGGATCCACGAAGAGGTCATCCCGGATTTCGGACCACGTCACGCCCGACCGGAAGATGTGCACGCCCAGCGTCTCCTCGTCGGTGAAGTAGTCCCAGACCCGAAACGTGAACTGCTGGACGTCCGGGTGCATGTCGACCGCGCGCACCGCCTCTTCGAGCGACGCATCGGTACGAAAGGTCATGTCGCCATCGAGCTTCAGGAACAGGTCGAACGAGGACGCCCGGTTCATGATGGTGCGATACAGACGGTCGTGCGCCTCCCGGTTCGGGAGGTCACTGATGATCACGTGCTCGAAGTTCTGGAAGGACTGCGACGCAAGCTGCCGCCGGAGGACGGGCAGCGCCGCCTCTCCGGTGCTCAGCGTCAGGATGAGGACACGTGCCACAGCACAAGTCTCCCACACCGGGCCACCGGCAATCTTGCGTCCGCTCGGTTCTCAGAACCGCAATCCGACGCCGATGCGCACCTGGTTCACACGGTAGTCCTGCCCGCCATTGAGCGCGGACACGATGGCGTTCCCGGCCGAGATCTTCTTGTAGCGATACCCGATATCGAGCGACACCGGGCCTCCC